>NZ_CP046266.1:567500-870384 GCF_009720625.1 Metabacillus sediminilitoris | reverse complement strand
ACAAACATCGCGTATAAGGCGATACCCATACTTTCTTGAACGGTTGCAGGAAGGCTTGATCCGATTACAAAGCCGATACCTGAATTCACAACCCAGCTTGCATACGATATGAACATCAGCCCCATCATATATCCTGTCGAAACTGTTCCTTCTTTTGTTGATGCAACTGTAAATGTCTCATCAGTTAAGCCAAATGAATAGAGCATTTTTTTCCATATTGAATCATCTTCAACTTTTTCGCTAATTGATGCTGACAGTAAAAAATGACGGATATTCACTATAAATGTCGTAAAAATAATTTCAATAATTCCTGTACCTACTGCTAGTAAACTTAAAGAAATATATTGAGCAGCACCCGCAAATACAATTAAACTCATCAGTACTGTTTCTGCTAATCCTAAACCGGAAGATTTTGAAAGCAGCCCAAAAGTTAGAGCAACTGGTATATAACCGATTGCAATACTGATCCCAGCTTGTAAACCTTGAAGAAAACTAGATTGCTTTTTTATAAACGTTGTTGTCGCCAATTTTCTGCCCCTCCTTTTCACGATTTTGTCTACTATGAATAGTAGATCAGTAAATAACAGCTTGTGGTTTTGTCTGTATGATTCGCATAAGTATGTATGTGATCGGCTTGAAAGCGCATGGAATCCCCTTTTTTCAATATATATTCTTCTCCATGTATTGTAATCGTTGCCTCACCGTCACACACAAGAACATACTCTTCAACACTTCCATGATGACGTTCAGACTTGTGAACACATCCTTGTAATAATTCTATGTAATAAATCTCAAACTTTTTGGAAGCATCAAACGGAAAATACGGATATACTTGATACAGTTCATTACTTTCCGGAACTGCAGCCTTCTTATTAAGACGAACAACAGAAACTGTCGGTTTTTTTTCCTCCACTAACGAAGAAAAAGAAACTTGCAGACCATTCGCTATCTTCCATAATGTATTAACTGTTGGACTTGATTCCCCTTTTTCAATTTGTGAAAGCATCCCCTTGCTGACTCCTGTTAGACCAGCAAGTTGATCATAACTATATCCTCTAAGTTTTCGAATATTCTTTAGATTTTCAGCTATTTGTGTTTGAATTGATTTCATTCTTTCTCCCATTGTTCCGACGTTGTATAATATAGTATACATTTGTATAAAATAACAAACAACCATCAATTTACTATACATTATATATAATGGCTTTCTTTCACCATTACATTTACGGTAAATTTGTTATAGATATAAACTTTCGAGGTGAACAATGTGTTAACAACTTATTTTCAGAAGATCGAGGAAAAATTAAAGCAGGTTATCCAAACTGAAGCAGATTCAATGAATAGAGCAGCAACGAAGATATCAGAGTGCATCCAAAACGGCGGTATTATTCAATTGTTTGGTTGTGGCCATTCACATATGCTTTCAGAAGAGGTTTTTTATCGTGCAGGTGGACTAGCAGCAATTAAGCCGATTTTAATCGAGCCACTAATGCTTCATCAAGGGGCGGTAAAATCTTCGCAATTAGAAAGACAAAATGACTATGCATTAACATTTATGGAACAACAAGATATTAAGCCAAATGATGTCGTAATCGTTATCTCAACCTCAGGTGTTAATCCAGTGCCAATTGATGTTGCCTTACTAGCAAAGGAAAAAGGGGCATTCGTCATCGGAATTTGTTCATTTGACTATGAAGATCAGCCTTCAAGACACAAAAGTGAAAAGCGACTTGCACATGTTGTCGATCTTGCAATCAATAACTTTGCTGTAAAAGGTGATGCCATTCTTACTTATCAACATGTTGATGTACCTTTTACACCGACTTCCACGATCACTGGTGCTGCCATTTTAAATGGTATCATGGCTGAAGCAATTAAAAAAATAGTTGATAACGGCGTTAAGCCGCCAATTTTTTTAAGCGGAAATATTGAAGGAGCAGATGAACATAATCATGCATTAATTGAGAAATATTGTGCACGTATTGAGTTGCTAAAAAAAGAAGTTTAATTCTTTTCAAAAACGGACCAAGCGTGTAAGCCTTCGTTCGTTTTTCTAATCAATGAAATAATTTCTGGTAAAACAAAAAAGCTCTACCTGTATCAGAGGCAGAGCTTTTCTTACTTTCTTTCAATATCAATTTTAAACTTATATTTATCCGCTCGATAGGAAGACCTTACAAGTTCCAGCGGTGTGCCATTTTCTAAAAATGTTTCACGCTGGATGAGGAGAACAGGGACACCTTTTTTCACTTGTAATTGCTTACTATCTTCATCACTAATCAATGCGGCTTCAACGGTTTGAGTTGCATGACCTATTTTTAATTGAAGTTCGTCCTCAATATAGGAATACAACGATTTCTCTAAAATATCCGGCGTTAGTCCAGGGATAAGTTTTACTGGTAAATAACTTGTTTCGAGGGCAATCGGTTCTTCATTAGCTAAGCGAAGTCTTTTAATTTTATAAATGAGTTCGCCTTCTCCCAGAGATAGCCTTTCTTGAATATCCTTTTCTACCGGAAAAATCTCAAAATGTAATAATTTCGTTCCCGGTACTAATTGGCGAGCTTTCATATCTTCTGTAAAACTTGTAAGGCCTTGTAAATTTTGCTCAAACTTTTGGTTTGATACAAATGTTCCTCGACCTTTTTCCCTAAATAGAAAACCTTGATTAACTAGGTTCGTAATTGCCTGCCTCACAGTCATTCTGCTTATTTGAAAATTTTCTGAGAGTTCCCGCTCCGATGGTAATGCATCTCCTGGCTGGAGTTCTTCAGATTGTATCGTTTGCTTTATATGTTCTTCCACTTGATAATACAACGGCAGTGGAGATTTTTTGTCAATCACATCAAGAGCTCCTTTCAAATTCATTGCTAAAGCCATTATATAAATAGCCCTACTTTTTGACAAATGCATAAAGCAATTTGTAATTAATAGATTTTAGTGTTTATCTACAATAAAATGAAAACTACCTGAGAAAGTCATCAGGTAGTTTTCAGCTTGTCATTTCAACTTTTCCGAATTTTTTCGATTTCATCTGCAACAAATTGTACTTGTGTACCAACAATCACTTGAATGCTTTGTGGACCAACAATATTTATTCCTGGAATACCAGTAGATTTGATTTTTTGTTGATTGACTACATCCATATCTTTTACTTCAATTCTTAAGCGTGTTACACAGTTATCAACAGATGTAACATTCGCGTCTCCACCTAAGCCATCATAGATTTTCTCAGCCATTGCCGCAAATTTATTATCAGCTTTTTCAGTGCCCGCTGTTTCATCTGTCACATTATCTTCTTCTGTATCTTCTTCTGTATCTTCTTCCCTTCCTGGTGTTGCTAAGTTAAATTTCGTAATTAAGAAGCGGAATAATACATAATAGATAACCGCAAAGACAAGGCCTTGTAATAATAGCATGAATGGCTGATTAGCAAGTGGCAGTCTTGAGCTTAACACAAAGTCAACTAAACCGGCACTAAAACTAAATCCTGCAGTCCAATGGAAAAATGCCGCAATTGCTAATGAAATTCCTGTTAATGCTGCGTGAACAACATAAAGTGCTGGTGCAAGGAACATGAATGAGAATTCAAGTGGTTCCGTAACACCTGTAAAGAATGATGCAAAACCTGCCGCTAATAAGAGCGAAGCAGCTTGTTTTTTTCGTTTCGTTTTAGCTGTATGGTACATAGCTAATGCTGCTGCTGGCAATCCAAACATCATGACAGGGAAGAATCCAGCTTGATACATACCTGTGATTCCTTTTGTACCGGTACCAGCCCAGAAGTTCCCTATATCATTAATACCAGCTACATCAAACCAAAATACTGAATTTAGCGCATGATGCAAGCCTGTTGGAATTAATAGTCGATTAAAGAAGCCATACAATCCAGCCCCGATGAATTCCAATTTACTAATCCACGTACCAAATGTTACTAAACCTGTAAAGATCACTGGCCATGCGAAGAATAAGATTGCTGATACGATTAACATTGAGATTGCCGTCATGATTGGAACAAGACGTTTTCCACTAAAGAAAGAAAACGCTGCTGGCAATTGTACATGACTAAATCGGTTATACATAATTGAAGCAACAATCCCTGAAAGAATCCCTATAAATTGATTTCCTATTTTTGCAAAGGCAGGGTTCACATTTTCTATGTCAATACCTTGAAGCATCGCAACAGAATTTGTAGATAGCAACGTTGTGACAACTAGAAAAGCAACCAAACCGCTTAATGCTGCTGAGCCATCTTTATCTTTAGACATCCCTAATGCTACACCTACTGCAAATAGGATGGCCATATTGTCAATAACAGAAGAACCAGCTTTGATTAAAAAAGCTGCAAGCGGGCTGCCTGCCCCCCATCCTGCTGGGTCAATCCAATAACCAATCCCCATCAATATAGCTGCGGCTGGTAATACGGCTACAGGTAACATTAATGAACGGCCAATTTTTTGTAAATATTTCATCATACTAATTTCCCCCCATCTTTTTTCTGAAGATTTTTTAATTAGGCTGTTTTCGTAACCTTTGTTGCTTTTAACAAAGGGCAAAGAATCGTTGATTTTTTGTTACAGGCTGCTCGCTTTCCACAGAGCGAGCGGTGAGCCTTATCGGCGCCTCGCACCTTCCGCTCCAATCAACTTATCAATGTTTACTTCACAAAATGTATTTATAAAACAACAATCTTTTAGAAAAGAGCCTTTAATAAAAACTAAAAAAGGATAACTTCTTACTACTAAATGTAAACCATTCCTTTAAAGGGTATACTTCTTTTTAGAAAACACTTTTCTTGAAAGCGTTTCACAGGAATATAGTAACACCTAATCATCTAGATGTCTATACCAATTTTTGTTGTTTTTCGCTGGAATATCACGAAAACAAATAAGTTTACTATTAACTGGTATAGACAACTTTATTTTTAAATGATATTCTCAACTTAACAGTTAGAAAAAGAAGGAGTACATTCATATGAATTCATTTTCAGCAAAAGTAATTCTTCAACAAGGAACAATTTATGCAGAAAATCAAGTCATTCAAAATGGTTATATTAAGATAGATGACGGTAAAATTATTGAAGTTGGATCTTTAAATCAACTTCCGAACACATCTGAGTATCAAATAATAAATGTTCCTGACAACTATAGTATTATCCCAGGCATGATCGATGTCCATATTCATGGAGCAAATGGCAGCGATACAATGGATGCTACGAAGGAAGCGTTAGATGTAATGGCATCAACACTTCCGCGTGAAGGAACAACTAGCTTTTTAGCAACAACGATGACAGAGGATACAGATGCTATAGATAAGGCATTACAAAATGCTAGTGATTATATTAATTCCTTACAAACATCCGGTCAGGCAGAAATTATCGGCATTCATTTGGAAGGCCCATTTATTCATAAAGAAAAAGCTGGTGCACAGCCAATTAAGCATATTTTACAGCCAAATGTTGATCTCTTTAAGAAATGGCAAGCACTCGCAGACAATCATATTAAGCTTGTTACCCTTGCACCTGAGCAACCAGGTGGCAGTGAACTTTTACATTATCTTAAAAATCAAGGCATTGTCGCTTCTATGGCTCATTCCGAGGCAACATATGATCAAGCAATAGAAGCGATCGAAAATGGTGTTAGTCATATCACACACCTTTTCAACCAGATGACAGGTCTGCACCATCGCGATCCAGGCATTGTTGGCGCAGCATTTCTAAACAAAGATGTTATGGTCGAAATTATAGCTGATGGTATTCATGTACGACCAGAAATGGTGAAACTATCCTTCAATCAAATTACTGATGAACGCATGATATTAATAACTGATTCAATGAGAGCGAAATGGCTGGAAAACGGGGTATATGACCTAGGAGGCCAAATGGTAACAGTAAAGGATGGGAAAGCTTTACTAGATGAAGATACCTTAGCTGGTAGTGTATTAAAAATGAAGGATGCTTTTAAAAATATTCAAGAATTTACAAATTGCACTATAAAAAGCGCCATAAAAATGACCTCGGAAAACCCTGCAAAACAATTGAATCTATTTAACCGCAAAGGAAGCATTGCCCTTGGAAAGGATGCGGATATTGTTGTACTTGATGAACAGATGGATGTATTTATGACTTTATGTAATGGAAAAATCGCATTTACAAAGTAAATAAATCAACCTCGTCTTTATGAACAGCATTGAAAAATAATGAAATTAATGGGAGATGAGAACTTTGAAGATAATTGAAGTGAAAGACTATCAAGAAATGAGTCAGGCAGCTGCTGAATATATCATTAAAAAGATAAATCAATCACCTAATTTAACGCTTGGTTTAGCTACTGGAGGAACACCAAAAGGAGTTTACGAACATTTAATTGAGGATCATAAGCGAAATGGTACATCATATGCTCATGTTACTAGTTTTAATTTAGATGAATATATCGGGCTTTCAAAGGAAGATCATAATAGTTACTATCAATACATGTATGAAAACCTATTTAAGCACATTAATATCAATCCTTCATCAACAAATATCCCCTCTGGCGTAAATTCAGATTTACAAGCAGAGTGTGCTGAGTATGAAAGGAAGATTCAGCAACATGGCGGAATCGATCTTCAGTTATTAGGTATTGGCAGTAACGGTCATATTGGGTTTAATGAACCTGGAACTTCCTTTCAATCAAAGACACATGTTGTAGATTTGGCTCCATCAACAAGAGAAGCAAATGCTCGCTATTTCGACAATTTAGAAGAAGTTCCAACACAAGCCATTACGATGGGGATCAATACAATTGTAAAAAGTAAGGAAATCTTGCTTTTAGTATCCGGCAAAGCAAAGCAAGATGCGGTTGTTAAACTGTTTAATGGAGATGTAAGCGAAAGCTTCCCGGCATCTATTTTAAAAGAGCATCAGAATACGACTGTAATTGTGGATGAAGAAGCTTTAAACGGAATAAAAAATGTGAAAATATTTCAATAAATGATCTCGTTCAGAACGACACTCCAATTGTTTGACATTTGAGATGCCATTCATTTTGCGTGTTCCTTTATTGGGACAATCAGTTTCAAACACATATGATTCCTAGTGTTTAATAACAAATATAGATTTATATAAGAGTCCTTCATCAACTTTATGAAGGACTCTTCTTTTACCTTTTAAATGAAATTTGGCCTTCATCTGCGTTATGAAAGACTTTTCTTTTACCTTTCAAATGAAATTTGACCTTCATCTTAATCGTCTCCGTATCTCTGCAGCTACATTAGTAGGATCATCTAATTGAAAGATGACATATTTATATTTTTCATGTCCGTTCAGTTCTATCATAATTAATGGTTGTGTCCTTTCATAAGAAAGGAAATACCATTCATTTGCATACTTAAAACTACCTTCATAAATATTTAATAGAGAAATTGAAGTACCTGGCATTCTTAGCATCCATTGCGGGGCTTGAAAATGATCTACTAAAACATTTTCGATCGTATGATATGGCATTTTTATTTTTCTTTTTAAAGCTAAGTATGATGTTAAGCCCGTTAGTATTAAAATAAGTTCTTCATTATCAAAATGAATTCCTCTACCCATATTAACACCTCCACTTTACATAATCACTTCTCATCATTATTTAAGTTTATATGATGTGTAGAATGAGGATAACAAAAGTTTTTGTAAATCCGTGTAAAACTTTCAATTCGGAAATTTAGAAGAAAAACTAAGTACAAGTAGAAAAAGATTGCTTGTTATAAACCTCATTATTATTTTCCTTTACATTCATGTTTTAAAAGTACAGGTATGATGGTATATAATTAATTAAATTGTATACAAGGTGGAAAAACGATGAATCGACCAATACCCATTAATATATCAGGTACAGAAGCTTTAAATAGTATTGGAGAAAATATTATTATCGCTGATAAGGAATTTACTATTACATGGATGAATACAAAAGCAACTGTATCTCTTACAGCAATTGCACCATTGTTTGGTCTGACAAAAGCAGAGGACATGATCGGATTAAAGATGGATTATTTTCATAAAAAACCTATTTACCAACGAAATATTATGAAAGAATTGCAGGAAGGCCATAGAGCAAGAATTAATATTCGTGGAAAATTTGTTGCTGATATCGTCATTACAACTATTAAAAGTAATAATAATCCAGAACAAATTGAAGGCTACATGGTGATGCTAATGGATGTCACCTTACAAGCAGAGGAAGAAATGAAAAAAGAAAAGTTAATCAAGGATTTATCAGCCCCAATACTAAATATTTGGGAGAAAACGATTGCCTTAACGCTGGTAGGTGAATTAGACTTATCTCGTGGAGAAACCCTCATATCAACTGTTTTAGAGGAATGTGTTTCTAAGGGTATTGAATATGTCATGATCAGTCTAAGAGGGATTAACAGTTTTGATGACAGTGTTAGACAAAATCTCCAAAAATTATATGATTGTTTGAAATTAATTGGAGTAGAATTTATTGTTGTCGGAATAAAACCAAAATTAGCCCTGAATATTCGAGAATTTAGAGATATCCTTACATTTAGTGATGCACATGCCGGTTTAAAATACATAATTAGTTGCCAAGGTAAAAAATTGGAAAGATAAATAAATTATTGCATATTCATACTTTTTAAAGAATAAAAAAGATCCTGCCCCTCTTCGCTTAATGCGAAGTAGAGCAGGACTTTTTTATATAAGCAAAGCTTTGTCAGATAATGTACCGCCAGATTTTATTTTAGAGAATTCTTCAAGCAAGGAGGTAACAGTGAGTCCTTGTTTTTCCTCTCCTTCTGCTTTAAACACAATATTTCCTTTATCCATCATAATAAGACGATTTCCTAAATCAACTGCCTGTTGCATGTTATGTGTAATCATTAATGTTGTTAAGTTTCCATTTTCAACAAGCTTTTTTGTTAAACTGGTTATCAGCTCTGCTCGTGATGGATCAAGTGCTGCAGTATGTTCATCTAATAATAAAATATCAGGTTTAGTAAATGTTGCCATTAGTAATGAAAGTGCTTGGCGTTCACCACCAGAAAGAAGACCAACCTTAGCTGATAAACGATTTTCAAGTCCTAATCCCAACATCTCTAACTGTTCCTTAAAATACATACGTCGCTTAGATGTAACACCAGGTTTTAACGTACGTTTGTGAACACGGGAATACGCTATCGCCAGGTTTTCCTCTATTGTAAGCGTTGGTGATGTACCAGCCATAGGATCTTGAAAGACACGTCCGATATATCTTGAGCGTTGATGTTCACGTACATGATTCATCAACTTATCTTTTATCAGAACATCTCCTTCATCTGGAATCAGTCGGCCGGCAATCGCGTTTAGTAATGTTGATTTCCCGGCACCATTACTACCAATAACTGTGACAAAATCACCCTCATTTAAATCTAATGACAGATGGTTTAATGCCACCTTTTCATCTACTGAACCTTCATTAAAAACCTTATAGATCTGCTTTAGTTGTAGCAACACTTACACCCCTCTTTCTGCGTAAGTTTCTTTTCCGTTGGTCCTTTTGTTTCTCAATAATTTGCGGGATAACTAGTGCACCGATAACAATAAGTGCGGTAATAAGTTTCATGTCACCTGTGTCTAAGAAATTCACACGAAGCGCCATTGCGACAATCAAACGGTAAATAATCGCACCAATAATAACAGCCACAGTTGCACGCATGATCGTTTTCACACCAACAATTGCTTCACCAATAATGACAGAAGCTAAACCAATTACGATCATACCAATTCCCATACCTATATCACTAAATCCACCATATTGAGCTACAAACGCACCTGAAAATGCAACAAGTGCATTTGAAAGTCCAAGACCAACAATTTTTAACATGTCTGTATTCGCTGAAAAGCTTGTAATCATATTTTGATTATCACCAACTGCGCGAATCGCAAGACCTATCTCTGTTTTTAGGAAATAGTCTAATAAATATTTCATAACTAAAATTAAAACGAGCATCGTTACAACAATTGACCATGTTTTTGGAATAAATCCTTCTAAGCCAATTGATACGAAAAGCTGCTGTAAAAAGGCATCAATCCCAAGCTTATTCCAGAAATCCAAAATAAGTGTAAACACAGTGTCTTCTTGTAAAAGTGGTACATTTGATTTCCCCATAATTCTAAGATTAATCGAATATAGGGCAATCATCATTAAAATCCCCGCTAATAGTGGGTTAATATTTCCTTTCGTATGCAGCAACCCTGTGATACAGCCAGCTAAAAAGCCAATCATTAATGCGACTAATGTAGCTAAGAAAGGATTAACACCATTAACAATCAGAACAGCGCTTATTGCAGCACCTGTTACAAAGCTACCGTCGACTGTTAAATCTGGGAAGTCTAATATTCGAAATGACAGGTATACTCCTAGAGCCATAATCGCATAGATTAAGCCTGACTCTACTGATCCAAATAGGGCTGTAAACATAACTTATCACCTTTATTCAATAATTTCTGCTTCTTCTTTCCATTCTTCCTTAATCTCAATTCCCATATCTTCTGCTGCTTTTGCGTTAATTTGTAATTTCAGCTTTTGTGGATATTGAACGGGAAGCTCACTTGCTTTCTTCTCACCAGTTAAAATACTTGCAGCCATTTCTCCCGCTTCAAAGCCGATATCATAGTAGTCAAATCCGTATGCCGCGAATCCGCCACGTTTTACAGAATCTAATTCACCGACAAATAACGGAATGTCTGAATCACTTGCAACACCTATGACACTTTCAAGTGCTGAAACAACCGTATTATCTGTGATTACGTATAATGAATCTACTTTTCCAACTAATGATTCTGTCGCTTGCTTTACTTCTGCTGATGTTGATACAGATGCTTCTACAACTTCTAACTCAGTGCCTTTCATCGCCTCTTTAACAAGGTCAATTTGTGCAACAGAGTTTTGCTCACCAGAATTATAAATCATTCCTACTTTATTACCTTCGATATTTTCATTAATGAATTTAACTGTATTTGGAATCGCATCTGGGTGTGTGTCTGTTGTACCAGTAATGTTTGCACCCGGCTCTTCAAAGCTTTTTACTAAACTTGCTCCAACTGGATCTGTTACAGATGTAAAAACAATCGGAATATCAGATGTTGCATTTAATGCACTTTGAGCACTTGGTGTTGAGTTAGCGAAGATTAAATCGACTCCATCCCCAACAAAGTTTGTTGCAATTGTTTGGCTATTATTTTGATCACCTTGGGCGATTTGAACATCATATTCAACTTCTAATCCCTTTTCCTTTAAAGCTGCTTTAAATCCTTCTAATGCTGAATCAAGTGATTGATGCTCAACAATTTGGTTCACACCAATTTTATAGGTTTTTCCACCTTCTGAACCTGACCCCTGACTTGCTCCTTCTTTTGAACTATCATTATTGCCACAGCCTGTGATTGCTAGAAAGCTAGCTAACATCAAACCTACTCCCAATTTCATACCCTTTTTCATGAAATAATCCCCCTTTTAGCACTTTTGTCCTGTTATGCTTTTACGCTTTTATTGATTAAATTATACAATAACTATTAATTAGTTCAATATATTTCGAATATTTTCATAATATTTTTTTCTTTAAAACATCGTTTATTTTCAATTAAACAGCAAAAAACACAGATATGATAAGGATATCTGTGTTTTTCTTCTTAGTGACAATTTATTATTCTTAAAAAAATTAATTCGTTCCATAATTCTATTAAAATACTATTTTTGTAAAATTTGTTGTTTAAGAGCTCTTCTTAAAATTTTACCTGTCGTATTTTTAGGAAGTTCTTCTAAAAATTCGATAGAACCTGGAACTTTATACTTCGCTAAATGTTCTTTACAGTATTCAATTAACAATTCTTCTGTTAACTCATTGTTTTTTACAACAACAAAACATTTAACAGCTTCACCAAGATTAGAGTCAGGGACACCTAATACAGCAACCTCTACAACATCACGATGACTGTATATAACCTCTTCTACTTCACGTGGATACACATTATATCCGCCAACGATAATCATATCCTTCTTACGGTCAACTATATAGAAATAGCCTTCTTCATCTTGTCTTGCTAGATCACCTGTATATAGCCATCCATCACGAATCGTATAAGCTGTTTCCTCTGGCATTTTATAATACCCTTTCATGACATTAGGTCCCTTTACGATGAGCTCACCAACTTGATTCGGCTGACATTCTTCACCTAATTCATTAACAACTTTATTTTCTACATTGATAATACTTGTACCAATCGAACCCGGTTTTCTAGGTCGATCAAGCGGGTTGAAACATGTCACAGGCGACGCTTCAGATAAACCATATCCTTCTGAAACAATAACCTTGTATTTTTGCTCAAAGCCCTTTAATAAAGCAACTGGCATAGAAGCACCGCCAGATATACATAATCTTAATGTTTGTACATCTTCCTGACTTGCATTCTCATATTGAAGTAAAAAATTGTACATTGTTGGAACACCAGCAAACAATGTTGCATGATAAGTTTTAATTAAATGTGTAATCACTTGCGGGCTAAATCTAGGGACAATCAGTAATGTAGCACCGTTCATTAACGGAGCATTTAAAGCTACGGTTAAACAGAAAACATGAAACATTGGCAAGGCTGTTACAATTACGTCATTTTTAGATATTTTCAAATAGTTCGCAGTATCAATTGCATTACTGTATAAATTTTTATGTGTAAGCATAGCTCCCTTGGGCTTTCCAGTTGTACCTGATGTATATAGAATAACCGCTACATCTTCATCTTCCAACACTGGGCCATCAAATTGGGAAGAACTTGTTGAAAGTAGTTTTGTAAATGATACCATCTTATGGAAGATTGATAGCTTTGTAATATCTAGCTCTTCTTTGTTTTCACTAAGGGGGGTTTCACACACAATGATATGCTCAATCATTTGTATCCGCTCATGTAGGTTTTCTAATAATGGAATGAGAAGATCTAATGTAACCACTGCTTTTACATCCCCATTATTAATGATATAAGCGATTTCATATGGTGTATAAATTGGATTTACTGGAATGATGGTTGCTCCTACTTTTAATGCCCCATACAATGAAATGACAAAATACGGTGAGTTTCCTAAAATAATGGCTACGTGATCGCCTTTTTTAATTCCTAACTCTCGTAAACGATTCGCAAATTTGTTAATTTCTCCCTCAAGTTGCGAATATGACGTTTCAGTCCCTTCAAAAATAAACGCTGGCTTATCGCCATACTCTTTTACTGTTTGTGATAACCGTGAAGATAAATTCATTTTACCACCCCTCAGCCAAATGAATGAATTATCATTCATTTTTATTTGAAAAACATCCTCTTATTAATTATATGGAATAACAATTGATAAGGCAATCTGTGGGATGGATTTCATTTACGCATGATCCGAATTTTTCAGGCTATTTATGATAAAGAGGTGATCTTTCTTACATGTCACCTCATGACTGGAAAGATTTTAATCTTACGCATTCGCCATCTTACTCATATCCATATATAATACATTCCAGCGATGACCATCCAAGTCAGTAAATCCGCAGCCATACATCCAGCCTTGATGTTCTGCAGGTTCGCCAAAGATTTTCCCGCCAGCCTTTACCGCTTTATTTGCTAATTCATCTACTTCTTCTCTGCTTTCCGCACTAATAGAAAGTAAAACTTCAGTAGCTTGCTTTGTGTCAACAATTTCATGGCTCGTAAAATTTTTAAAAGCAGCTTCATGAAAAAGCATCACATTAGCTTGCTGATCCCCGATAATTAATTGCGCTTGATCACTTTGACCATGAGACTTATTAATTGTAAAGCCTAGATTGCGATAAAATTCGATTGATTGGTCAATATTTTCAACAGGTAAATTTATCCAAAAATCTTTTATCATCATTCTTTCCTCCTTTTATCAGACGGATAAGGATTTAACACAACATTTAAATAATATTATTTCTTTTATTTATAATATAGTACCCTCTCGCAAGGTGAATTTTTTGTATGTATTATCCGTAGTCGTCTATAGTAGAATACCTCTATTATAGAATAAATAGAAAAATAATAATAAAAAAAAAGAGTAAGCCTAAGCCTACTGTCTTTTTTTATTATTATTTTCATGATTATCTCACTATTGTTCATTTAAGCTAGATACAGAAACACTTTGTTTTTCATTTGGATTGTCAAGTGGATGAATTGTAGCTGTTCCATTTTGCTGATCGACATGTTCAATATAAATATTTTGTCCATTATAGGTTACATTAGCCATTGTCGCTGAAGAAGCAATTTCTTGTGCACGTTGTGAGTCCATTGTTGCAACCTCCCTTCATTTTCATCAACTATAATATTTGATCCAAAAGTTAAAGTTATACATCATTTTTGGTTAATTTCCCAGATTGTTAAGTAAACAACAGTCATTTTAATTTTTGATGATAGTTATAATGTCGTATTGTGATTAAAGGAATATGGATCGATCACGCCCTTTTATGTGAGTTCCCATCTTGGTCAAAGTATAAGGGAACCGGGGGTGTAAATGCAGCATCAAGTTATTCTTGTTCCCGATGATTATTTTATATATATGAGGAACAAAAAGGGAGTCATTCGAAGAATGACTCCCTTTTATAAAAGATGAATAATACACTAAGAAAGTAATGTAGAAAATAAATAAATAGCTGTTGCCCACATAATGAGAGCCGAAACTTTGTTAAGAATCATGATAAAGCTTCCTGAATGATTTAACCTTCCAACTTGCCTTCCGACTAATGCTAAAGTAAAAAACCATATCCAAGAAGTTGCAATACACGCTATAGTAAATGCAACCTTCCCAATACCTGTGTATGATAATGAACTTGTTCCAATTACACCGATTGTATCCATTATAGCATGCGGATTTAACAGCGAAACGGAGGCTGCAAATGCAATTTGCTTTTTTGGAGAAAGAGCCTTATCAGCAGTAGAATATGTAGCAGGTTTGCTTTTCCAAGTCATAAAGCCCATATAAAATAAAAAAATAATTCCAACTACTAATAACAGCAATTTAACCCAGTAGATACCCAAAACAATAACTGATACACCTAATACAGCTAAAGATATAAGGATTGAATCACATATTGAAGCAGTAATAATAACTGGTAAAGTTTTATTAAATTCCTTTTGGGTTGCACCTTGATTAAAAACAAAAACATTTTGTACGCCCAATGGAAGAATTAATCCAAAAGCCAAAATAACACCATGTATAACAGCATTTATCATGAATCGTTCAATCCTTTCTATCTCATACTTTATTATACTATCATTTAGTCAGAGTAAATCTCTTCATTCTTTTTAGATTTTTCGAAAAAAAAAAAAAAAAATTAGTAAACAAATAGGAAGAAAAATAAAATGAGTTTAGAGAAGATCTCCAAACTCATCTTTATTTCCGATTTTATTTAGTATTCTTAATAGATAAGATTTAGAAAATCAGCTTTTTCAATATTTCCGAAATATTTCTTTACATCGATCTTTTCAAGCGCTTTATCCATTTCACCTTTATCGTACCGAGCACCTGCCAATGCTGCTTCAATTTCTTCAACATCCTCTACGCCAAAAAAGTCTCCATATATCTTACAATTCTCGATAATTCCTTTATGCACTTCCAAGCGTACATCAATTTGCCCTACTGGGAATCGGTGTGAATGCTGATAGTTAAATTTAGGGGATTTTCCATAGTTCCAATCCCAATTCTGGTAGCGTTCTTTTGAGATCTCATTGATTTTCCCCCAATCTTCCTCAGTGAGATTATATGTTGGTATATTCTCAGCTCCATCAAATATATTCCGCAGCAACAGTTCTCTAAATTGAGTAATTGTGATTTTTTCTTTTAAATACTCTCTAATATTGGCGACACGGCTTCTAATTGATTTAATGCCTTTAGATTCGATTTTGTCTTTTTTCACTTTTAATGCTGAAACAACGCTATCAATTTCTGAATCAAATAATAATGTACCATGCGAGAACATCCGACCTCTTGTAGAAAATTGAGCATTTCCAGAAATCTTGCGCCTATCACTTGCGATAATATCATTTCTTCCACTCATTTCAGCCTTAACGCCCAGTTTTTCAAGTGCTTTAACAACTGGTTCAGTGAACTTCTTGAAATTGTGAAAACTATTTCCATCATCTTTTGTAATAAAGCTAAAATTTAAATTCCCTTTATCGTGGTAAACAGCACCGCCGCCTGATAGCCTTCTAACAACATGAATATGATTTTCTTCAACATATGCCGTATTGATTTCTTCAATCGTGTTCTGATTTTTACCAATGATAATCGATGGTTCATTTATGTAAAATAATAAGTAGGATTCATTTGGATCTAAATACTTAAGTGAATACTCCTCAATCGCCAAGTTGATTCTTGGATCTGTTATTCCTTTATTATCGATAAAAAACATGTTTAACTCCTCCAGTTAATCGTTGTTCCACTCATAACCTGAACTTGCCAGAACAACCTGTCCTTTAAAATCTTCACTAGCTTCTTTCACTAAATTATCGTGCTCACCGAAATGAGGTAAATGTGTTAGTAGCAGTTGCTTTACGTTAGCAGCTTCCGCAATATGTGCTGCTTCCTTACTATTCATATGTCCTGCATTTGTACCATCTTGATCCGCATAAAAATTGGATTCGGCGATAAGAAGATCTGCACCAGTTGAAAATGGTATAAATGCTTCCTGAAAACTAGAATCTGCCGTATAAACAATTGTCGACTTCTGATCAGTTATCCTCATTGCAAAACAAGGTGCAGGATGGATGGTACGTAAAAATGTAAGTGTAAATGGTCCAATCATTAAAGATTTATGAGGATCGTACACAATTCCTTTTGTTGCATCTTTATAGGTTAACCTATTAAAAGCTTGCATATCTAATGCATGTCCATAGATAGGTAAGGTCTTTTTAGTCCCCTTTAACATAGAAGTCACATAGTTTGCATATTGTAATGGACCAATATCTGCAATATGGTCATGGTGATAATGAGAAAGGATAACAGCATCTAACTCATCTATCGAAATGGTCTCCTGAAGCTTAGACAATACAGCACTACCGCAATCAACTAATAATTTGTAACCATTTGATTCAAGTAAATATCCTGATGTTGCTTCATTCGCAGCGGGAAAACCTCCCCAGTAGCCAATAACCTTAAGTTTCATGAGCTTTTCACCCTTTCAATTCTCCATTCTCTTCACTCATTACCCTATTATACAAGACGAGTCCTGAAAAGCGAAAGCAGCCTGGTCCAGAGCCGAAAACACTGATATAAAAAATGGACTATTTTCACAAAAACGACTAAATCCCCTAATTATACGAAAATTTTCAAAATTCAATCGAAAATTGTTACAAAACAGGTGTTGACACATTCGTATCTGTTATAATACAATACTGTTATAATACAACGAATCAAAATCAACGGGGGGATTTAAAATGATCATGAAAATCACTGAATTTTTCAGAAACTTACCTAAAAAACAATGCAAAGAGTGTGGCAACGATATGGAAGAACAACATGAGTGTTATGGCAACATCTGCAATGAATGCTTACATGTAACAGATCTTTAATAGGTGCCAAAACTACTGTACTATTACAATAGCAAACATCATAAAAAAGGATGGCGATTTATTCGCCATCCTTTTTTATGATGTTGCAACTAGCGTTCTGTTCATCATCGATGATTCACGAATTGCTAGTTTTGAAGAGTATTCATGTTTTTCGATGGATCGATACTGTTTTGTATGTATTTTCTCATACATAACATCCATCGATTTTATCGCCATTTCTTCTACAGGCGGTATAACTGTTGTAATCATCGGATCCAATAATTCCGAAATTTTCATATTATCAAATCCTACTACAGCGATATCCTCTGGAATGCTCCAACCATGTTTTATTGCTTCTGAAATGAACCCTGCTGCTACAAGGTCTCCACCAGTAAATATAGCTGTTGGAGTAACCTTCATATTCACTATCTTTTTAAAAATTTGTTTCCCATCGTTTACAGTTGCACTCTTTTTAAAGTGAGCGCTTTCATTAAAACTGCAGCCTGCTTCTGTTAAGGCCCGTTTAAACCCTTGTTCTCTTGCCTTCATTCCATCACTTTCTATTCCTGTTGAACAATAAGCAATATGTCTATGACCCCTTTCAAGCAAATGCTTGGCAACTAAATAGCCACTATTCGCTTGATTCATGTACACCATCGGAATTTGGGCATGCTCAACCATTTCATTGCAAAGTACAATGGGACCAAAATGTAAGTAAGAGTCAATAACTGACAATTCATTTTCAATTGATGTCAATATGACGCCATCAACCTGTTTAGTTTTAAGCAGATCGAGATACTTCCGCTCTTTATGTTTAGAGAATTGAGTTTGACAAATGATTAATTGATAGTTTTTAGCAGATGCAGCCATCTCTAAATATTCGACAAGCTGACTAAAAAATGGTGTCGCTATTTTTGGAATTAATACAGCAATAATTCCTGTTCTTTGATTTCTTAAGCTTCTTGCAGCAGAGTTTGGAACATACCCCAAATGTTCCACAGCCTGCTGAACTAATCTCTTTTTCTCATCAGAAACATATGGATGATCATTTAAGACACGAGATACAGTCGTTCTTGATAATCCTGCCAGTTTCGCGACATCTTCTATGGTAGACAAATTTCTCCCTCCCCATGGCTCTATGTTGCCCACCTTGTTTGACACCTGAAAACGTTTTCAGGATTAATTATATGAAAATATTAATCATATTTCAACCTTTTTTTACAATAAATCCTTCATCCCTAGGTATTTGTATGTACAATGATCAATATAACGATCGTTCTGCACACCTAACCTTAGGATCACTTCATAGCGTTTACCATAGCATCGAGCTTCTTTATTGTTTTCCAATTGCGTACTGTTGCTGAAACTCCTAACTTTTGAATCTGAATTGGCAGCTTTGCACGGTGGAAACTTTTCCGTAAATAGACATAAATCTCCTTACCATTTATGTAACATTCTTCTGTTTCACTTTTAAATGCGAGTAACTGTTGCATACTTGCCTTAGTAGGCTCTGTCTCCAACAGTGCTAAGTGCATACTCTCCCCTTCAGATATCGAGTTTACAGCGTAAGGACAATTCTTAATTATTTCTTCCCACTCTGGAGATGACCGTAAGATAACAGGAACTAAAAATCCAAATTCACTTTTTATCACTTGTTCAATTTGTAATTTTAATTTTTCGGGCTTATCTTCAGACTGAAATACAATGTTCCCACTTTGGATGTAAGTTTGAACATGTCCTAAGCCTATACTTTTTAAGGAATTTCTTAAATCTTGCATCTTAATTAAATTGTGTCCACCTACATTAATCCCTCGTATCAATGCGATATAGATTGTCACTCAAACACCTTCCATTTTCTTGAATTGTGTAGTGCATGATTAACTATCCTTATTTTACCATCATCCTTCTTTTAAAATAAAAAAGGTGGTCAAAAATTGACCACCTTTTTTATTTATCATTCAGTAACAATTTCCTTCACTCTGCCCACGATCCCATTCTCTAGCATTACCTTTATACCATGTGGATGTGTTGCTGAATTTGTTAGTATTTTTGAAACAACACCTTCAGTTAATTTTCCTGATCGTTGGTCTTGTTTTTGTACCACTCTTACCTTTGTCCCTTGTTTAATATCTTCTCTTTTGGTTCCTGTCATACAATAATAACTCCTTTAGTTTCCTACTAGGTATAGCAAATCTATTATGGATCACTAGCATATATAAAGCAAACTTCAAAAAGACATTAAATTACATAACAAATGGAAAATATCCCTATAGAAGTCTTACAAAAAACTAAATATGAATCCTAGATTGCTTTTAAAAACAATCTGGTCATTCATCGCTTTCATACTATTGTTATATAAGGCTCACAATAAACATAGCAATTTTTCGTAATTCGAAGGGGTTTTACCTTATAGATATACTATAAAAAAGAGGACATTTGAAAGGATGTAGGTAGATATGAAATCCAAATCTACTTCGAAGATTGTATTCAAGAGTTTACTGAAATGATGCAAGTATCGAACAATATCTATAAAAGCTGTTTTTCTTATATTTTTTACTGCTCAGCCAAAAGTAGATAAGCAAAAAGTTATACAACAAAAGGTACACCAAATAAAAGAGTATTTCCCCTACAACAATCTAATTAGGTTCATCTTATTGCATCATAATTCTTTTCCCTTACTCCAAGTTTCTTTTAACTATTTCTCACAAAGCAATAATGTGAATGTTTTAAACGAAGAAAAAAGTGTATCCTAGAATTCATCTAAAGAATACACTCTTTTTCTCCTATCTCGATCAGCTTCTTTAATTTCTCAACGCTATCATTTAAGGAAAGGGAGTAATAGTTGGTTCCTATTTGTTCGATCATGATAAGTTTCGTTGTTACCGTAATTTTCGAATTATGGTAATTCATTGGACGGAAAAAGTTCGATTGTTCTGTTATTTCATTTACACTTACTCAGCTAACAATAGAATAATATCCTGTCCTGCTGAGTCACTTAAATATGAAATAATGAAATTCCTTAATACATCAAATGCTTGCTGCCCCATCATCATTCCTCCTTATTTAAGGTATGAGACCTGAGAAATCCTAAGAGAATATTAAATAAACTATTCTTTTCTTGCAATTGACTTTGCTATTTTTGCAGCTAGACTTCTCGGTAGGAATTTCGCAGCTATTGTACCCGCTTTATTCAGACCACCTGTTACAACAACGCGCTTTCCATTCAATAAAGCATTGTAGCCTTGTTTCGCAACAATTTCTGCATTCATTGCTCTACTAAACATTTTTGTTCCCTCAACATTAGCTACTGATCCGAAGTTGGTTTTAGTAGGACCAGGACAAAGTGTTGTCACCATAACTTTACTGTCTGATAATTCTTCTACTAGTGCTTCAGAGAACGAAAGCACATATGCTTTTGTTGCATAATAAACAGCCATCAAAGGACCTGGTTGGAATGCAGCTGTACTTGCAATATTTAATATCTTACCATCCTTTTTTTGTTTCATTTTTGGTAACAAGTAATAAGTTAGTTCCGTTAACGCAGCTACATTTAATTGAATCATATTCAATTGTTCTTGAATATCCAACTGATCAAAATGACCTAATAAACCAAAGCCAGCATTGTTTACCAATACGTCAATGGTGATTTCTTGCTTATCCATTTCCTCAATTACTTCTTTTACAGCATTAGGTTCACTTAAATCTTTTACAATAACCTTTATTTCAATGTTTTGAAAAGACTGTTTGATTTGCTCCATTTTTTGTTTATTTCTTGAGACGATTACGAGGTTATATCCGTCTTTTGCAAATAATTTAACAAATTCATACCCTAATCCACTAGTTGCACCTGTTATGAGAGCTGTTTTCGGCATGTTAACTTCCTCCTAAATACAGATTTTAAATGTTTAAAATAAAGGCTATTTTCTAAGACATTGTTGCTTTTAAATCGAAAACTATTTAAGGTTAATTGGAGCAGATTGCGAGACTCATGCGGGAGCAGCGGGACAGGTGAGACTCATGCAGGCGTTTACGCCGAGGAGGCTCACCGCCCGCCCCGCGGAAAGCGAACATCTCTCGCTGCAATCAACCTCCGCATTACTTGTCAAATAGCAACAAAGTTTGCCAAAACACCAATAAAAAAAAAGTCTTCAGTAGTCAATCCAATAAATACAGGGTACTTAAAATGACCGTTTCACTTTTTAATCTTTCTTCTCTCATTCATAAATATGGTGAGGATTTGAATCCTCACCATATTTATCCTTCTAATCCAATAACTAAACCTTTTTTAAATGTGTGCCATCTCCTCATTACTTGCTCTATGATTTTCTTTTTTCAACTTCCAAGAAAAGTAGATAATTGTCCCACTTACAGCACATAGTAAAAATCCGACTAATACAAGTGCTTGTGACCACATATAAGCAAAATCCCCGCTAGAAATGACGGCTTTAAATCCCGCAACAGAGTACGTCATCGGCAGCCATTGATTGATTTTCTGATAAAGATCAGGAATTAATTCTAACGGAAATGTTCCTGCACTTGTTGTTAATTGAAGAATTAGTATAATGATAGCAATAAAGCGACCTGGATCAGCCATTGTTGTCACTAAAAACTGTACGATTGAAATAAATGTTAAGCTTGTCAAAATACTAAACAAAACAAACAATCCAACACTTTTTACTTCTATCCCTAATCCGAATAAGAGAACAAAATCTGCAAGGATTGCTTGAATTACTGCTACCATGAAAAGAATGCTAAATTTGCTTATAAACCATGAGAATCCAGATTTAGGAGCTGCTGATGGTTTACGCAGCGGAAAGACTACTGTTAAAAGTAATGTTCCTACAAACAATGCTAAAGATAGAAAATAAGGGGCAAGCCCAGTACCATAGTTCGGTATATCATTTACTTCTTCTGTCTTTACATCTACAGGATCTGCAATCATATCATATTGTTCATCAGAACCTTTCACATCTTTTGTTTCATCTGCTGCTTCTCCAAGCTTCGTCGAAAGCTCACTTGTTCCATCTGAAAGTTCTTTTAAACCATCATCAAGTTGGTCGGCTCCATCAGCTAATTTTACGGAACCGTCTTCTAAAGCTGTCGAACCATTTGCTAGCTTACCAATTCCATCTTCTAGTGCTTCACTGCCAGTTTTCAGCTGAGCTGATCCTGTTTTTGCTTCAGTAATTTTATCTCCAAAATTCCCGAGCCCTGCTGTGATTTGTGATTGGCCATCATTTACTTGGACGGCACCATTGTATAACTTTTCTTGTCCCAAAGTTAATTGATTAATTGCATCTTGTACAGAAGTTGTACCTTCATAGAGCTTTTCAGTATTGGCCGGTAATACACTAACACTTGTATGAAGCTCACCAGCCCCTGCTGCTATTTGATTTAGACTTGTAGATAGCTGTTTCCCACCTTGATCTAAGGTGTTAAGATCGTCCGCTAATTTTAATAGTTCCTGCTGCTTATCTTCAGGTAATGGCATGCCTTGTAATTCTATCAGCATATCATTTACTTCTTTTGTTACTTGTGATAAATTTTGCGACAAATTAGCTGCTCCTACACTTGCATTAGATGTTCCATCTGCAAGCTGCTTTGTCCCTTCAACTAGTTTTGGTGCTTGATTATGAAACTCCTCTGTACCAGCTGTTAAAGTTGGGAGCGATTTTTGTAATTCCTTCATTCCTGATAATGAATCATTTAGGCCTGTTACTAATTGTGCTGTCCCTGATTCCGTTTTTACGGATCCATTATATAACTCATTTTGACCTTGTTTCATTTTCGACAATCCATCATCTAAGCTGCCTATGCCATTTGTAAGCTCAGATGTACCTGTTGATGCTCCATGTAAGCCGTCTTTAAAGGTAACTGATTTTTTTACTAATTCATGTAGACTTTTATCAAGGGTTTCAGAACCTTCTTTAAGCTTTCCTGTACCATTATTTAGTTCATTTGCTCCATTACTTGCCTCGCCAATTCCATCTGACATTAACTCAATATTATTAAAAATCGTTTCTGCATATGTTTTTGTTAATGAAGTGGCAACTTCTTCTTTTATTTTCGCAACAGCACTTTCTCCAATTTGTCCTGAAATAAAGTTATAGGCTTTGTTTGTTTTGAATGACAGTTCTAAATGCTGCGGATGATCGGCTTGTAAAGTTGTAGCATTGCTTGAAAAATTTTCGGGTATTTCAATTGCCATGTAAAACTCATGATTTTCTAGGCCTTTTTCAGCTTTATTCTTATCAACAAAATGCCATTCAAATGTAGGGTTTTCCTTTAAGTTTTTAACAAGTTCATTTCCAACTGCTAGTTCTTCTCCTTCATACGTTGTGCCATTATCATTATTCACAACAGCAACAGACAACTCTTCAAGCTTTCCGTAAGGGTCCCAAAAAGCACCAAGGTACCCGCCGCTATACATTAACGGAATAAATAAAACCCCAATTACAGCAATCATCACTTTTTTATTTTTAAATAATGCCTTCCATTCGTTTTTTATTAAAGACATATGTTCATTCCTCCTCAATGGATAATTCTAAAAATGACTATTTTGTTCATTTAGTCAATACTAGCAAAAAAGAGAGGATTATCAGATTGATAATCCTTTCAATATATATTGTTCTAATACTTTTGCAATTTTTTCTTTATCAAGCGGTTCATGATTTTTTTCCCAATCAAATATTAATGAAACGTATAATTTTAATAAAATAAAAGCAGTTAACTCTGGATCACATGGTTGGATTTCCTTTTTATCAATTGCAACAATGATTTTTTGTTTAATATAATTAAGTACCATCGCTTCAACCTTTTGTACGCCTTCTTTTACCATCGGAGTTCCCATTTCATTGCTTTCTTGAAAAATTTTTATTGTTAATTGATGTGACTTACGAAATTCTAAGATACGATAAATGGCACGATGGACATTTTCGAAAAATGGGAGCTGTGAGTTAAATGCATCTTCCGCAGCTTCTTTCATATCTAATAAAACACCATCTAGGATTTCAGAAAATAATTCTTCCTTGTTTTTATAGAACGTATAAATCGTGCCCTTTCCAACATTAGCTAGTCGTGAAACTTGGTCCATTGTTGTTGCTTTATATCCGAATTGCGCAAACGATTTAGTTGCTGCTTCCAAAATAAGTTGCTTACGATTTATACTCAATTTTTTCACCCCTAAGTCGAAAATGACCAATTGAATAATTTAGTCAGTTTTTATAGAAGTAATATATCATGATCATAAAATTTTAACAATGAAATTTTATTGGATATAGCGAAAATTTTATTTTCCAAAGGCATTATCTAGAATTTCAATCTTGCTGGTAGTCGCTTTTCCCATATCTTTTGTATGTTGAACAAGCTTAATGATGTCTTTATGTGCCTTTTTTGCTCCTGAAATTAATAAGGGAACACCAATAAAATGGATTTTTAATCTCCTTGAAAATAAGCCTCCAAACGTCATAGCTAATGGTACTATAGGAGATGTATTTGAAAAGATGATCTTTTCATCAAGTTTCCCGGTGTCATTAAATAGTTCAAACACACTATACATAGCTGGAACAATTACTTTCGATGAACCTCTACCTAATGTATACACTTTATTTCCCTCTTCATCATTGCCATGGAAAAATAACTTCCCCATATCTTTCGTTGTTAATTTATTAAAAACATCAATTTTTAATATCTCATCCTTTGTAGGTTCTTTATGATCAGAAAGCTTGTTCAAATGATAGGCAGCTGCAAGTGCTGATGAATGTGTCCCGCCATAACAGTTGTATATATAGATCAAATATTTCACACCTTTTTTATTATTATTAGAACTATTTTATACGAAAACCTCCAGGTCTATTACTCTTAGCAGCCTCCAAGAAAAGCTGTATGTACATTATTAATGAAACGATTTTATATGATAGAAAAAATTCAGAGCATTAACAGATCGTAAGTTGATCGGACTACCCAATACTAAACCTTCTATATAAGGTTTACAGTATATTATTTTTTTATTTGAGAATGCTAGGAATAAAATCTTCTTAGGAGGTTTCTATGGGGTTTGTCATCTTTTTTTTCATTTCATGGCTTATTGCCACAATTTTGGCGGTTATCCAGAAAAAATTATCACTTGCAGAAAATACCTTTGTCTTCTTAATTATCCTTATTTTCAATATTAACTTTTCTTGGATAGTTGTAGAGGAATTAAAGCTGATAACCTATTCTAAAGATGGTTTTGATTATACAGCATTCCTACTAAATCGAAGTGTTATGATCCCTCTTTTATTAGTCATTCTAGTAAATCTTTTTCAATTCAGAAAAAGTACGATGAATCGTATCATTTTAATCCTGGTTACTGAAGCAATATTACTTTGTTTTAGTATTCTCTCTACCTATTTTAAAATAACTGAATATACTAGTTGGAATTACTTGTATGATGCAATTTATTATTTGTTTCTTCAATTAATAGCGGTTTTCTCTTACAAATTATTTGTAAGAAACTCGCAAAACGTGGTGAGTGAATCATGATATTATGGGAGCAGTTTGATACAAACGAAATCTATATTTTAGTGATGTTAGTTATCGTTTATTCAGCTTTATTTCTTTCCCCTAAAAAATTACCTCGTTATTTGACAATCTTCTTTTTAGTGTGGGGATTCACTATCTCCTCTTTATTCGATTTTACCATCGGCGGAGGATTGATGGATTTTTATAAAGTGAATGATTCAAATCAATATGAATTATTTGACTTTATCATGTTTTTCTTGTTTGCACCATTCAGTTACTTTTTTGTATATTTTTATAAAAGATTAAACATTCACCCCCGGCGGTTTGCTTTTATTCTTTATATCATTGGATGGAGTTTATTAGGCTTGGCAACAGAAAGGATATCTACATTGATGAAAGTAACCGACTATCAGAAAGGGTATCATATTTACTATTCAATGGTCGTATTTTTAATTGTTCAAACAACAACCGCTTTATACTATGAGTTAATTAAAAAACAAGAACGGAATCAATAATTATTCAAATAACCTAAGAGGCGCTATCCTTAGTAAAGGATAGCGCCTGATTAATATATATTCGTTTTTTATTCTTTCTCTACTGCATGTCCGCCAAATTCATTACGTAATGCCGCAACGATTTTTCCAGTAAATGTATCATCTTCTAGTGAACGATAACGCATTAATAACGACATTGCGATAACTGGTGTAGCTGCTTGAAGATCTAAAGCTGTTTCAATTGTCCATTTTCCTTCACCTGAAGAATGCATAGTGCCTTTAATTTCATCCAATCTAGCATCTTTTGAAAATGCATTTTCAGTAAGTTCCATCAGCCATGAACGAATAACTGATCCATTGTTCCATACTCTGGCAACCTTTTCATAATCAAAGTCAAAGTCACTTTTCTCTAATACTTCAAATCCCTCACCAATTGCCGCCATCATTCCATATTCAATTCCGTTATGGACCATTTTAAGGAAATGACCGCTGCCTGCTTTCCCTGCATATAAATATCCGTTTTCCACTGCAGTGTCTCGGAAAATAGGTTCAACTACCTCCCAAGCTTCAGGATCTCCACCAATCATATAGCAAGCTCCATGGCGAGCACCTTCCATACCGCCAGAGGTACCTGCATCCATAAAGTGAACACCGCTTTCCTTTAACTCATTGTAGCGGCGAATCGATTCTTTATAGTGAGAATTACCGGCTTCAATAACAATATCTCCTGCACTTAAAAAAGGTTTAATTTCACTAATAACGGAATCTACAACAGCATGTGGAACCATGATCCATAGAATTCTAGGTGTTTCCAAAGCTTGAACAAGTTCCTTCAAGTTAGATGTTGCTGTTGCTCCATATGTACTCATTTTGTCAACTGCACTAGGGTTTACATCAAACGCAACGACTTCATGATTTTGATCCAATAAATTTTGACCTAAATTCAAACCCATTTTCCCTAAACCAACTAAACCGACTTTCATATTTAAAGCCTCCTACTATTTTTTCCGTCTCTATTAAGTGATTATAGAAAAAAATTTCCCTTAAAACAATCTTTATCAAGAAATATTTTTCAATAATAATTCAAAATTATTTTATCATAGTATGCTCAATAAAGGTAAGCTTCTACTCTCAGTAGAAGCTCACCCACTTTTTTCTACTATAATAATTAATACTCAATCAGACGAATAAATCAAGGATTACGATAAACACTAACGCAGCGACAGATATGATTGTCTCTAAAGCTGTCCATGTCATTAATGTTTCTTTTACTGTCATTCCAAAGTATTCTTTAATCATCCAGAATCCTGCATCATTCACATGAGAGAGAATTAACGAACCAGCACCAGTAGCCAGTACTAATAATTCAACATTCACTCCTGGAACAAGCGCAGCGATTGGAGCAACGATACCAGCAGCTGTCATCATTGAAACAGTCGCAGAACCAGTTGCGATACGAATCATAGCAGCAATTCCCCATCCAAGCAAAATCGGTGAAACATTCGCCTGTTGAGCTAGTTCTGCAATATAATCACCAATTCCAGAATCAAGTAATACTTTGTTAAATGCTCCACCCGCACCGATTACTAAAAGAATTGATGCAGTCGGTCCTAGACAATCATTTGAAAACTTAAGAACTTTTTCTCGATTAAAGCCACGGAAGAAACCAAGGCTAAAGAAAGAGTAAACGGTTGCAATTAAAAGTGCAGTGATCGGATCACCAATGAATTTAAATACAGAGAAGCCAAAGCTATCTGCTGGTAAAACTAATTCTGCAATCGATGAAATCAACATAAGGATAACAGGTACCATGACAGTAAAAACTGTGTTAAAAAATCCTGGAAGTTCTTTCACATCTTTAGGTTCAGTTAATTGTTCTGCCATTTCTTTTGGAACCGATTTATGAATTTTCGCTCCAATAAATTTCCCGTAAACAGGACCTGCTAGAATAGCAGTTGGTAAACCTACGATAATAGAATACAAGATTGTAATACCAACATCCGCTTGGAAAATATTCACGGCAGCCATTGCAGCTGGATGTGGTGGAACTAGACCATGTACAACAGAAAGTCCTGCTATTAATGGAATACCAATCTTAACTAATGACATGCCAGTTTGACGAGCAATTGTAAATACTAATGGTATTAAAAGAACAAATCCTACTTGGAAAAACACTGGAATACCAACGATAAAACCAACAAACATCATTGCCCAATGGACATTTTTTTGACCAAATTTACTAATTAATGTTTGAGCAATTCGCTCAGCACCGCCTGATTCAGCCATCATTTTTCCAAGCATCGTTCCTAATGCAAGTACGATTGCTAGGAAACCTAATGTATTCCCCATTCCTGCTTTAATTGAGTCAATAATACCTGGAGTTTCTGCTCCATCTCCGATAAGTGGCATGCCAGTTGCAAGCCCTACACCAATAGCCGTTATGATTAGCGCTACGAATGGGTTTAATTTCGCCCAAGTTATTAGTAATAAAAGTGCTACGATTGCGGCTAGTACGATTAAAATTAACATATTATAAATCCTCCTTGATAACTATTAAACTTTTATTGAAAGCACTTTCATTTGATAGGTTGATTATACGGAAAATATTTTTTTGTTTCAATACTTTTTTCGAAAAAAATTTTATTTATTTTTCCTCCATAAGAAAATAATTTTCAAATTTAACTTAAAAAATAACTAATAAGATTGAGAAAACCCATTCAATAGCATACAAAAAGCCGCGAATTTCTATCATTCACGGCAAATAAATTATTTTCTATTTTATTATCAATAATAGGGAAATTTTTTCTTCCAGATTCGTAAAAACTATTCAAACAATTTTTTTATAGGATTTTTATTTTTTCCTTTTTGTGCCTTTATAACGTTTGTATATAATGCATCGATGAGACTCATTTGAACAATTCTTGAGTAGACATCATCCGAACGAGTTTCAATGCTGCTTGAAACTGTACGTAAAATAATGTCAGCCTTCTTATTAAGTGGAGATCTTGTAAGGTTCGTAATCACAATCGTCTTAGCTCCAGCTTCTTTTGCTGCATCCAATACATTCATTGTTTCCGTATTTGCACCAGAGTCTGAAATAATGACGGCAACATCATTTTCAGATAACTGTGATGCCGCTCTCACTTGTAGAAAGGGATCCGTATAGGCAACCGTAGTAATGCCGGAGCCAATAAATTTATGATGTGCATCTAATGCGACAATCCCTGAACTACCTGTACCATAAAACTCAACACGATTTGCACTTAATAATACATTAACCGCTTTTTTGATCGACGAAAAATCCATCATCTGAATCGTATCCTTAAAGGTTCTGATACTTGTATTGAATATTTTCTCTGTCACATCTCGTTCATTATCTTGTTCCTGAATTTTCTCTTGAACCATTTCTCTTATTGGTGAGGCAATTTCAGATGCCAACACAATTTTCATGACTTGATATCCTTTAAAACCAAGTCGTTGACAAAAACGGAAGATTGTCGATGTGGCTACTCCGATATCATCAGCAACTTGTGTAATCGATTGATGGGTCATTTTATCAGGAAACTGCATAATATAATCAGCAATCTTCTTTTCCGTATCACTAAATTCCGGATAAATTGTTTGGATTCTCGAAAGACATTGTTGAGGCTGCTCCATTTTTTCACCCCTTCCATAAAATAACGTTACTATCATTATAACTAAAATTCTTCAAAAAGAAATTTTTTCTTGAAAACAATTACATGGAAAATGTTTTTTTGTATAATATATATAGTCCGGAAAAAAATTTCTTGTTTTCATCATGAATGGTAAAGGGTACATCTTTAGGAAATTAAAAGGAATACTATGTATTAAAAACGCTCTCAACAATCCTATTGTTGAACTATTTAGAATATCGGAGGATTAGTAATGTCCGAATTCACACTTATAATTACTGCAGCAGCAGGGATATCATTGCTTCTTTTCTTAGTCATTCGAACAAAGCTGCATGCTTTTGTTTCATTGCTTCTTGTGAGTTTGCTTGTAGGTATTGCGGCGGGATTGCCCTTAGACGAGGTCATTCAATCCATACAAAAAGGAATGGGTGAAACCCTTGGATTTGTTGCGATCGTTGTTGGCTTAGGAGCAATGTTTGGACAAATTCTTGAAATATCAGGCGGTGCTGAGCGTCTGGCTCAAACCTTTATGAAAAAATTCGGACAAGACAAAGTTCCTTGGGCATTAGGTGTTACAGGATTTCTCGTCGGAATACCCGTCTTTTTCGATGTTGGTTTTATCGTTTTAGTACCAATTGTTTATCGTTTAGCAAAGAAAACGGGACGTTCCCTCTTGTATTATGGGATACCATTATTTGCCGGACTATCTGTTTCCCATAGCTTTATCCCTCCAACCCCTGGTCCAATAATCGTGGCAAACCTAATTGGAGCTGATCTTGGATGGGTTATTTTATTTGGAATCATTGCAGGACTCCCGGCAATGGTAGTCGCAGGTCCACTGTTCGGAAAATATATAGCAAATTATATACATGTTACAGTGCCTGATTATATGACGATAGAAGAAATGGAAGACGATCAAGGATTACCGAGTTTTGGACTTATTATAACAATTATTTTAGTCCCCCTTGCTCTTATTCTTCTTAATACATTATCAAGTGTTCTCTTACCAGAAGAAAATATTATCCGTTCAGTATGTGAATTTCTTGGACATCCATTTGTCGCTTTACTAATTACGACACTGCTAGTCTTTTATTTTTTAGGTATCAAACACGGCTTCTCAAAACAAGAAGTTCAACTTATTGCAAGCAAGTCTCTTGAGCCCGCGGGTATGATTATTCTCATTACAGGTGCTGGAGGCATATTTAAACAAGTTTTAATGGATACAGGTGTTGGGAATGTATTAGCAGACTCCATGGCAAACTCACCACTGCCGCCAATTGTTCTAGCATTTCTAATTGCTACAATTATTCGAATTGCCCAAGGATCTGCAACCGTTGCCATGGTGACATCCGCAAGCTTAATCTCACCGCTTATTACGACGCTTGGACTTACAGGCCCTATTCTTGGTTTGATGGTCATTTCCATAGCCGCCGGGTCAACGATAGCGTCCCATGTAAATGATTCAGGATTCTGGCTAATAAACAGGTATTTAGGTTTGGATGTAAAAGAGACACTTCGCTCATGGACAGTAATGGAAACAATCATTTCACTGATTGGATTTGCGATTGTGTTTTTTATTAGCTTATTAATAGCTTAGTCTATACAATTAAAAAAGAACATCAAAAGGATGGAGAAAGTAATAAGCGGTTACAATATTTCACAATACATAGATTTGGAGGAACTAACATGAATCAACTAGGCTATATGATAGGCGTTGATATTGGTACAACAAGTACGAAAGCCGTCCTATTTTCAAAGGATGGAACAGTCATTTCACATCATACGATTGGGTACCCATTATTAACCCCAACTCCATTAACTGCTGAGCAAAATCCAGCAGAAATATACGAGGCAGTAAAAGGAACAATCAAAGAAACAATCAAAAAAAGTGAGATAAATTCAAACGAACTATTATGTATTTCGTTCAGTGCAGCTATGCATAGCGTCATCGCGATTGATGAATCAGGAAAACCTTTGTCGAATTGTATCACTTGGGCTGACAACCGCAGCACAAAATGGGCGGAAAAAATTAAAGATGAATGGAACGGACATAGTATTTATATGCGTACAGGTACACCAATTCATCCGATGTCCCCTTTAAGTAAAATTCGCTGGATAAAAGAAGAAAAGCCTGAGATTTTTGAAAAAACGTATAAATTTATCTCGATGAAAGAATATGTATTTTATCAATTTTTTAAAAAGTTTGTTGTTGATCATTCTATTGCTTCTGCAACTGGTATGCTTAATCTACAACAACTTGATTGGGATGCAGAAGCACTTCAAGTAGCTGGAATTACTAGAGAGCATTTATCCGAACCTGTCCCAACGACCTATTATCTTCAAGGACTTGAAGATAGTATTGCAGAAGAGCTTGGTATCCTCTCCTCTACTCCCATCGTAATTGGTGCGAATGATGGGGTCCTATCGAACCTTGGTGTAAATGCCATTGAACCAGGAGTTGTGGCGGTTACAATCGGGACAAGCGGTGCGATCCGAACAGTAACAGATCGACCTGTAACAGATCCGAAAGGGAGAATTTTCTGCTATGCCTTAACAGAAAACCATTGGGTTATTGGCGGTCCAGTTAATAATGGTGGAATGACCTTCCGCTGGGTACGTGATGTCATGGCTTCCGCAGAAGTAGAAACAGCAAAAAGCTTGGGAATTGACTCATATGAAGTCCTAACAAAAATTGCTGCACGAGTTTCTCCGGGAGCAGATGGATTATTGTTCCATCCATACTTAGCTGGTGAACGTGCTCCATTATGGAATGCAAATGCAAGAGGATCATTCTTTGGCTTAACCTTGCATCATAAAAAAGAACATATGATTCGCGCTGTTTTAGAAGGTGTCATTTTCAATTTATATAATGTTCTTTTAGCACTAGAGGAGCAAATTGGGGTTCCAAAGAAAGTGCAGGCAACCGGAGGTTTCGCCCGTTCTGAATTATGGAGACAAATGATGGCAGACATCTTTGATCAAGAAGTGACTGTACCAGAAAGTTTTGAAAGTTCTTGTCTTGGAGCTGCCATTCTTGGTCTTTACGCCTTAAAAGAAATTGACTCATTAAATGTTGTTTCAGGTATGGTAGGAGCCACTCACAAACACCAGCCAATAAAAGAACATGTCGAGGTATATCGTGAATTAACACCTATTTACCTTCGTATTTCTCGTAAATTAAATGAAGAATATAATGCAATTGCAGAATTTCAAAGAAAAACATTAGGTTAATTTGAAGATTCAAGTTCTTTTATTTTAGCCCCAGACAATAAATGCGGATAAAGAAAGGTAATCTATACCTTATCTTTATCCGTATTTTATATCTAACTGTCATTTCGAATTTAACCTCTTTCTGCGATGGGGCAACAAACAGGAAAACTATTCTTATATAAAAAAATACAAAAGAATGGGACTTTCTTAATTGAAAGTCCCGTTTGTTTATCCTTTACTTTACACTAATCAGTTAGAAATAAAGGGGGTTTTCCTTACATATTTCTTATTGCTAACCTCATTAATGATAAATTTTGCTATATCAGTATTAGTAATACTTGTACCTGCCATATCCGTTAAATGTTCCTTTATATGACCAGTTCCTGAACCTTCAATTACAAATGGTAGACGTACAAGTGTCCATTCTATATCACTATTTATAAGGATGTTTAGTTCCTTTTTTTTATCGTTCATCATCTTAGGAAATAGGATTTCAAATATTTTTGCTCCAATTTTATTTAACAATTTCTTGTTGTCACCTCGTATGTTAAGAGATGCTCCTGTCACGCCAATATATCTTCTAATGCCAAAGTCATTCATTATCAACAGGACATTATTAGTTACACTGCTGTATAATGGTAAATCCTTTACAGGTTGTCCCAAAGTATTTATAACAATATTACAATCTTTGAGTAAAAAACGAATAGTATCTATGTTTTGAGCATCCCCTTTAATAATCTCAATTCTGCTATCGCTGCCTTCTAACTTATCTGGGTTCCTGACAAGCATACGAACTTGGAAGCCTCTTTCTAACGCTTTTTTTGCAATATAACGACCGACTTTGCCTGTCCCCCCAAGAATGGCAATTTTAAAAGATTTTTCCAATAAAATACCCCCATTGAAAAATATGTTATTAACTTTATAAGAAGATATACGTTAAGATATTATCTTAGTTTCAAATTAATAGTTTTAACTTTCATACTTTACTATTCAAACCGTTAATAATCCTTACAGGGAAATTCTGATAATCAAGTTTTTCTAAATCTCATGGATTGAAATATCAACTTTCAACTATCAATTCAGAAGCTTAGTCACTTATATAAAATAATCCATAATCTTTTGTATTAACTCGCTTTAATCCATATAGTTATGTTATATAACATTTGTCAAAATAAGTTCTTATACATTGTCATATAAAAAACAAGCCATAGAGTCTCCTCTATGGCTTGTTTTTTTGTCTATAATGATTAGATTACCCCTTATATTGTTTTAACACTCCCATATAATCCTTTAAAGGAACAAATCAAGTAATAAGGCTCCTCCGAAAGCGATGAAAGATAACAATGTCTCTAAAACTGTCCAAGTTTTAAATGTTTCTTTCACACTTAAGCCTAAATATTCTTTTACCATCCAGAAACCTGCATCATTTACATGTGATAACATTAATGAACCAGCTCCTGTTGCGATAACAAGCAATTCGAGATTCACACCTGACATATGCTCAATAACTGGTGAAATGATACCAGCAGATGTCGTAAGAGCAACCGTTGCAGATCCAGTAGCAATACGAATTAACCCTGCAATAAGAAACGCTAATACAAGTGGCGAGAGAGAAAAGCTTTCGGACATTTGAGCAATTGTTGTGCCAACTCCACTGTCAATTAAAATTTGTTTAAAGCCGCCACCAGCACCAATGATTAAAACAATCGAACCAACCGGAAGAAGACATTCTTCTGTTAACTGCTTAATTTTATTCTTATCCATTCCTTGTTGTTTTCCAAGGAAAAAGAATGCCGCAAAACATGCGATTAATAAGGCAATGATCGGGCTGCCAATCAATGTTAATAATTTCTCAACTCCACCTGGCAATGGCAAATATGGTGCAATAGCTGATAAAATCATTAAAATAACAGGTAATAAAATAACAAAAAACGAAATTCCTGTGCCAGGCAAATTTTTCGATAATGTTGTAACTCGAATTAACTCTGGTTCACCTTCTGGCACCACTCGTTTATGAACCCATTTTGCAAATACTGGCCCTGCGATTATTGCGGCAGGAATTGAAATAATAAGTGCGTAAAGAAGGACTCTTCCAAGGTTTGCATCGTAAATACTAATCGCAGCCATTGCACCAGGATGCGGCGGTACAAGTCCATGTACAATGGATAAACCAGCAATAACTGGTAGCGCAATCAATAATATGTTTTGTTTTGTCGTTTTATGAATTGAAATAACAAGAGGTAATAAAATCAATATTCCTACTTCAAAAAATACTGGAATACCGATGATAAAACCTGAGATTAACATAGCCCATGGTAACTTTTTCTCACCAAAGACACGAACAAAGAAATCTGCAACTTGCATACCAGCACCAGAATCCGCCATCAGTTTTCCTAAAATAGTCCCTAATGCTAAAATTCCGACAAGGTGACCTAATACACCGCCGACACCTGTTTCATAAGTACTAACAATTTTATCCATAGATAAACCTGAGCAGATTGCTAAAAATAAACTTGCAATAGTTAAACTAATAAACGCATGCCATTTAAACACAGATACACCGATTACAACAATGGCAATTGCTAATAAAGTAATGATTAACAAATACATTTCCATTCTAAACTCCACACTTTCTAATTAATCTTTTACACTGCTGGAATAACGTTAAGTGATCACTCATCTGCTGAAAGCACTTTCTAAAAACATTAAAAAAATACTTTAACGATCAATGATCTGAGTAAATTAACAGATCATGATAAATCCTGCCAAGATAAACGCTTTCAAACAACCTTCTTTTTTGCTAACACTTTTTCTTAGTATTCGATAAGAAATGTATGTTAGTCAGAATTTGTATATTTTAATAGAATTTTGTCGTAATAAAATCATTATAAAGAAATTTTTTTCTTAATTCAATAAATATGAAAGAAATTTTTTCTCGAATAATATGTTGAAGAAAAAACTTTCCACAATTAATTAGTGAAGCTTTTCATGATATAGTTACCAAATTGAGATTCAGAGGAATTATTTTTTTTATGTCGAAAATGAAAAAAGAAACTATTAGCTACAAGGGAGGTTATTTCTTAATGAAACCGAGAATAAGCGTCATTACTTTAGGTGTAGATAATCTGGAAAGATCATTGAAGTTTTATCGTGATGGTCTTGGTCTGCCAACAGAAGGTATCATTGGCGAAGAATTTGAACATGGTGCCGTGGCCTTTTTCGACCTACAATCAGGCTTAAAGCTCGCAATTTGGAATCGAAAGGATATAGCCCATGATTCTAATCTAAATCAATCGGTGCCAAGTCCTACAGAATTTACGATTGGACACAATGTTAATAGTAAAGAAGAAGTCGATGAAGTGATGGAACTGGCAATGAAGGCTGGTGCTACGATCACTGTTCCTGCACAGGATACATTTTGGGGAGGATATTCAGGCTACTTCCAAGACCCGGACGGCCACTTATGGGAGGCAGTATGGAATCCGCATTTAGAAGTAAAAGAATAAAGTTATTGCAGGTTGTATTGAAGCTGCTCACAGGAGAAGTATTAAAAATGTTCCAAAATATGTTGTCACTCCTATTTAGGATCGCACATAAAAAAACAGTGGACCTGAATTTATCATCATCCACTGTTTTTTGTGAAAACGTCTAATCAACTTTTATATTCTAGTTACTTTCTTTCAGCTTTTTAAGTACAACTGTAGCAAGGCAATCAATAAATTCTGGTTGAGCATTCGGCATTTCAGGGCGATAATAGGCAGCTCCAAGCTCATCTGTTACAACCTTACATTCGTAATCATTATCATATAATACCTCAAGATGGTCAGCAACAAAACCAACCGGAGTATATACAAAGGTGTTATAGCCTTTGTTATATAAATCTCTTGTTAGATCTTGAACATCTGGTCCTAACCAAGGTTCGGGCGTATTTCCTGCACTTTGCCACCCAATTGCATAATCTTTTATTCCCGCAGCCTCTGCAATTAGCTCAGCTGTTTCTTGTAATTGCTGTGGATATGGGTCACCATATGTCGTAATTTTTTCAGGAAGACTGTGAGCTGATACGACAAGTATTGCTGTCTCCCTTTCATCAGCAGCCATGCTCTCATATGTTTCTTTTACCCGATTAGACCAGTACGTAATAAATTTCGGCTCAGTGTACCAGCTCTCAACAGATTTGATTGAAATACCAAACTTTTCTGCTTCTTCTTTTGCACGCCCATTATAGGACTTAACACTGAAGGTAGAAAAATGCGGAGCTAATACAATACTTACAGCTTCTGTGATTCCATCTTCATGCATCTGTTTTACAGCATCTTCAATAAAAGGTTCAATATGCTTTAGTCCAATATATAGTTTAAACTCTATATCATCTTGAACTTCATTTAAGTGCTGCTCAAGCTTCTCGCCTTGTTCAACCGTTATTTTTGCTAGCGGGGAGATTCCACCAATTGCTTCGTAACGATCTTTTAAATCTTGAAGCATCTCTGGTGAGGGCTTTCGACCATGACGGATATGTGTATAATAGCGTTCAATATCTTCTTCTTTGTATGGCGTTCCATATGCCATGACTAATAGTCCCATTTTTTTCTTGTACAAAGTGATTCACCTCTAGTTTGTCTCAATCTTCGTCCAGTTCTATAAAAGTGGTGTTATAAGCTAACTTTTACCTTCTTTGAGTAGTCGTGAATAAACGTCGTTAATTTCTTTAATGTCTCAGGATTCACATCCGGGAATATACCATGTCCCAGGTTGAAAATATATCCATCTTGCTGCATTCCCTGTTCAAGGATCGCTGCTGCTCTTTCTTCAATCACTTCCCAAGGTGAGAGTAAAATCGCTGGGTCAAGATTACCTTGCAGTGTTTTCGTTAATCCCATTGCACGAGCCTCTTCAACTTGAAGTCTCCAATCAAGCCCAACCACATCAAGAGGCAAATCATGCCATTCCTTCGCAAGATGACTTGCCCCAACACCAAACATGATTAAAGGCACATTTTCATTTTTCAGCTCACTGAAAATTCTTTCCATTGCTGGTTTAATATAGAAGCGGTAATCTGCTACATTAAGCGCACCAACCCATGAATCAAATACTTGTATTGCACTGGCACCTGCTTTTATTTGTGATTTAACATATGTAATACCCATTTCAGCAAGTTTATCCATCAGGGCAAACCATGCTTTAGGTTCGGAATACATAAAAGCTTTTGTTTTGTTATAATTTTTAGAGGGACCGCCTTCAATCATATAGCTTGCTAACGTAAACGGAGCTCCAGTAAATCCAATTAGTGGAACTTCCAGCTGTTCCTCAGTAAGGAGTTTAATTGTATCTAATACATATGGAATATCACTTTCAGGGTCAATCTCTCCTAACTTTTCAACATCACTTAAGGAGCGAATTGGATTATCAATAACCGGGCCAATCCCTGTTTTAATTTCAACATTTACCCCAATTGCCGGAAGAGGTGTCATAATATCTTTATAAAGAATTGCAGCATCTACATCATACTGATCAACAGGCAATTTTGTTACATATGCACAAAGTTCAGGCTGATGTGTAATTTCAAAAAGGCTGTATTTTTCTTTAATTGCACGATATTCAGGCTGTGACCGCCCTGCTTGTCTCATATACCAAACCGGAACATAGTCCGTTTTTTGCCCACGACACGCTTTTAGGAACGTATCATTTATTCTTTTATCAGCCATTAAAAACGTCCACCTTTCTACTCAGAAATGTGTAAGCTCTTGTATAACCTTGAGCATATAATCTTTTGATTCCTAAGGCTAGACGTTGGAGCTAGACCTACACATTTTGTATCAATATTTATACTTTTTCACTTATTACACTAGGGAAAAACCCTTTATTAAATAATACTTATTATAATATAATATTTATTCTATGTTATAACCTTACCACTTTCAACTATACCGCTTTCAATTCCTGTTGTATAGCTATGATGAATAAATGTCGAAAAATAGACGAAATACTGATATATAGGGACTTCCTATCTATTAATTTGCACTAAAAAAGCGGGGTTTAACGAATTCTGTAGCGACACCTTCCTGTTTCGTTTGGACATTATATGGAGCCACTTTATATACATTATTGGAAAAAATATTCACATAAGGAATTTCAAAATATCCCTTTCCAGTAACTGTCCCAACAAGCTTCTGTTCTTTATCCGATTGTTCGTAGATTCGATACTCAACACGATCATCCTCCTGAGCATCCCATTCCAGAGTTAATGTAATTAATCCCATAGGCTTGAATGTATACTTTGCCTCAACATTGTCGATATTTTCGATCCTAATCGGGCTTCCTAAGTCTTTTACTCCTTCGGGAACTGAAAATGCGACATTTTGATCCCAATTCGCATCTGTCAAAATATCTTTAAATAATTTGGTAGGATATGCACTACCGTGTTTAAGATAATGTTGGTCATCTGTCTTATCATAGCCCATCCAAAGTGCACCAACGACATTTTCAGTAAACCCAACAAACCACGCATCCTTGGCTGCACCTTTTATGTTCGGGTAACTTGTTGTACCTGTTTTTCCAGCTAATTCTCCATGAAAAAATCCGCTCTTTGCTGTCCCCTCACTTACTACATGCTGGAGCATTCTTGTCATTTCCCATGCTGTTTGCGGCGAATACACTTGTTTTTCATCTGGTAAATTTTCTGCAATTACTTCGCCATCTCGATTCGTTATTTTATCAATAAAGTGTTGTTCACTGTATTTCCCATTGGCTGTAAAAGTACGGTATGCATTAGCCATTTGTACAGGTGTTACACCTTTCGACAAACCGCCTAATGCGATGGCTAATCCCTCATCTTTTATCGAAATCCCTACTTTTTTTAAGTACTCTTTACTTTTAGGGATTCCTAACTCAGATAAGGTCCATACTGCTGCGGCATTTTTCGATGAAATGATGGCATCAAACATTGTTACCTTACCCTCATAGTGATGATCATTATTTTCTGGTGTGTAATTTTCATATGTGATCTTCTGATCTTTCAATAACGAATAAGGGTGGAAAAGATTTGATTCGATAGATGGTGCATAAACAGCGATTGGTTTAAATGTGGAGCCAGGTTGTCTGGTGACATTTAATCGATTTAGCCCTTTAGGTACATAATCCCTTCCTCCAATGGCTGAGATAACACCGCCTGATTTATTATCAATAAGAATAAATGCACCTTGTACAGATTGATCTGTTCCTGGAAAATACTCATTTTTTTGAAATAAGTCATAAGCAGATTTCTGAAGTTCAACCTGAAGTGGGACTGTAATCGTATATCCTCCCCTAAGCATTTCTTCATTTGAAAGGGCATATTTTTCTTTTGCTTCGTCAAACACCATATCAATATATGTTGATAACCAAGGCCTTTCCTCTTTTTTGTTTACTTGCAGCTTCACTGTTTTCCCATGTGTTCTCACTACTTCATCATAGGTAATATACTGTTGATCACCCATTAAACTTAAAATGACATCTCTGCGTTCTTTACTCTTTTCTACATTTAAGATCGGAGAATAGGTAGAGGGTGCTTTTGGTATTCCTGCTAATAACGCACCTTCTTCTAATGTCAGCTTCGAGACATCTTTATTAAAATACAATTTAGCTGCAGACTGAATACCATATGCACCATGTCCAAAATAAACTTGGTTTAAGTACATTTCTAGTATTTTTGCTTTGCTATACCGTCTTTCTAAATTTATAGAGATAATCGCTTCTTTCGTTTTTCGAAGAAAGGATTTATCATTTGTAAGAAAAGTATTCTTTGCTAATTGCTGTGTAATCGTGCTGCCGCCTTCTACTTTTCCTCCTGCTAGAATATCCCTATAAAGTGCCCGGCCAATTGCTCTAAGATCAATACCATTATGCTCATAAAACCGTTGATCCTCAACAGAAATAAATGCTTGTTGTACATGATCTGGAATCTCTGAAATATTTACAAGCTCCCGATTTTCTAAGAATAACTTTGTAATTTCATTTCCCTCTATATCAACTAACTTCGAAGCAGTGTTCATAACTAATTTTTCTTCATCAATCACGTAATTCCCCATAAAAATGATAAATAAATATCCTAATAAAGAGAGGATTGCTATCAAGCATAAACTAATTACGGGTAAAAAAAGCTTTTTTCTCATCCGATCACCCCTTTATATTGTTAGTATTGTTAAAAATAGGCAGGTATATGTGATAAAAACCAAAAATGGTTTTCCTTTTATAATTAATTGGTATATTAAAGGTAAAGGACAGCATATTTAATGGAGAGGTGATGAAATGATGAAACTATACATAACCTATGGAACTGTTGATTTTTTGGCTAATCTACTAAAAAAACATCCAGATAAAAACCTGCGACTCTTATCAAATAATCAAACTGCAGCTCTTTTACATGAAACAAAGGACACTTCCATTTTCAATTCCCCTATGAAATATGATGTATTACATTCAACAGGAAAACTTAGTAATGGATTTTATGCAGTGTTTAATAATATCCCAGTTACATTTGAAGGAAGACCACTTTATGAAAAAAAGTTTATTGACCGTGCACTCCTAATTGAAAAACAGGCTGGAATCTCAGCTATACGAGTACTTCGTCCAATAAAAGGTGATACCTACGTTATGTTAACCTTTTGGAAAAACGAACAATTCTTTACTGCTTGGCATGAATCAATTGCAGGAATTGAACAACAATCTACATTCCCACGGCCTTCCTACCTTACAAAGTACACATCTGTTGAAGATGAGAGCAATTAAGTGAGCCTTTCCTCTGCATGTTTAGCAGGGGATTTTTTTATAAATTGGCTGTTTTCGCATACTTTGTTGCTATTTACCAAGTAATGCGGTGTGGTTGATTGCAGCGAGAGATGCACGATGACCGCGGGGCGGGCGGTGAGCCTCCTCGGCGTAAACGCCTGCGGGATCTCACCTGTTCCGCTACTCCCGCAGGAGTCTCGCAATCTGCCCCAATCAACCTTAAATAGTTTTCGTTTTAAAAACAACAATCTTTACGAAAAGAGCCTATAAATCAAATAAGAATTTCCCCTTTATCAAAGTTATTCTCTCCTTCAGTCACCTATCCAAATAGTAAATTATAGCGATCCAACAATGGATTTTGACAACATGTGCATATCTGACAATATTTCCTTGGAAATGACAACTTGATTCTACATAACAATACCCCAATTTTCTAGATGATCTTTCCTCCGAACTACATATATAATTTTCTCACCTATATCACAATTGTTTTGCTCATTCATATTGTAATAGAAAAACCTATTATAGGCTTTTGTTGAGGAGTGAATCAGGTGGAGGTAGATATTACACTCGTACATTGGATTTATGTCACATTTATAGTAGCCATCATTGGCTTTATGCTCTTTCGCCGCGATACAACCATTGTATGTATAGTTGGTATTCTTTCACTGGCTGCTGTATCAACATTTTCAATTAGTGATTCTGTAAGCAGCCTTTTTAATAGCTTTATCTTCGCAATAACAGAACTATTACCAACCATTCTCGTCATTTCCATTATTGTCGCAATGAGTAACATTTTAACGATTTCAGGTATTAATGAGGTGATGATTTCACCTTTCTCTAAAATTATTAAAAATCCAACAACAGCATTCTGGACAATTGGTATCTTAATGATGCTCATCTCATTTTTCTTTTGGCCCTCCCCTGCCGTTGCTCTAATAGGTGCTGTATTATTACCTGTTGCCATTCGAGCAGGTCTCCCCGCTCTCGGCACCGCCATTGCTATGAACTTATTCGGGCATGGAATTGCACTTTCGGGTGATTTTATTATTCAAGCCGCACCAAAACTTACTGCTGATGCAGCAGGAATTCCTGTCGGAGATGTTATTCATGCTAGTATTCCGCTTGTGCTAACAATGGGGATCGTGACAACCGTCGTTGCTTATCTTTTTTTAATGAGAGATATTAAATTAAATAAAACGTTTAGAACAATTGAAACCTTTGCACCAATTCAAGGATCAGATGAAAAGCTCTTATCAATGACTGCAAAAAAAATTCTCGCCTTACTAATACCGATTATTTTTATAATCGACGTTATTTTAATGTTCAGATTGAACTTACAAGGTGGAGACGCAACAGCGTTAATCGGGGGAACTGCACTGCTCATATTGATTTTGACAACTTGCTTAGCACATAAAAAGACCGGGCTTGAAAAATCAACAGGTTATCTAATCGAGGGTTTTCAATTTGGCTTTAAAGTATTTGGTCCCGTTATCCCAATTGCAGCATTTTTCTACTTAGGTGATGCAGGTTTCTATACCATCATTGGGGAATACCTACCAAAACATTCTGAAGGAATTGTCAATGATTTGGGTGTTGCACTAGCAAATATTGTACCGTTGACACCTGAAGTTGGTGCAATTACATTAACTGGTGTCGGTGTATTAACAGGGCTTGACGGATCTGGCTTCTCAGGCATTTCACTTGCCGGTTCAATCGCTCAATTGTTTTCTACAGCAATTGGAGCAAGTACAGCAACCTTAACAGCTCTCGGCCAAGTTGCTGCAATTTGGGTTGGTGGAGGTACATTAATTCCCTGGGCATTAATTCCGGCAGCAGCTATTTGTGGTGTGGACCCGTTTGAACTCGCACGAAAGAATTTACTGCCAGTTTCAATTGGCTTGGCAGTGACAACGATTGTAGCTATGTTTTTAATTTAGATAAACAAAAAATCTAACAAAATCTCAAATTAGATTTTGTTAGATTTCTTATTTTATCTATTCTTTTTGTCAATCATCAGGTAATAAATATCGCACCATATCCCATAGCCCCAATTATCACAAAAGCTGGGTGAACCTTCCATTTCTCTAATAATAAAAAACTAATAATGATCAAAAAAAGCGTTTGCCAAATTCCAGTGTCTGTGTACGAAGTAAAAAAGAAATTTAAAGCCATTACTCCAAGTAATACCGCAATTGTTGGTCTAATAAATGAGGTCATTCTTTTCACTTTAGGAGAATCTTTAAATTTATATAAAAATCCCAATAGAACAATCATTAAAATAAGTGATGGTGCAACCGTAGCAAAAATCCCGATAAAACCACCTAATACTCCACCTTGTTCATATCCAATATATCCGGCCATCTTTGTTGCAATCGGGCCTGGAAGAGCATTTCCTAACGCTAGTACTTCACTGAATTCATTCACCGTCATCCAACCGTATCGATCAACAACCTCATTTTCTATTAAGGGAATAGAAGCGGGGCCACCTCCATAACCAAGAATTCCTGGAATGAAAAATGCAAGGAAAATTTCCCAATATATCACGATGCATTCCCTCTTTCTACTTTTCGATCTTTTTCACGACCTTTATCCTTCATTACAATAGCTGCAAGCAGCAATACACCAATTAAAATAGCCGGATGTAAACCTAAAAATTCTAATAATAAAATACTCACAAAGACTAGGATGATCGACTTCATCCATCCTAACGACTTTTTAGAATTTTTTAAAAAGTCCCATGTTAATGTCGCTAACATAACCCCCACCACTGGTACAACCGCTGCCGTCATTCCCTGAACCCATGGATAATCTTTTATCGAAGATATTGTCGTCAATAATACAATCATTAGTAAAATCGTCGGTAAAATCGTCGAAAGTGTCGCATTAATCATTCCAACTATTCCAGCTACTCTATAGCCAATATAGCCCGCCATCTTAGTTGCAATTGGACCAGGCAACGTATTGCCTAATGCTAAGACATCTGCAAATTCATCATCAGTCATCCATTTATACTTATCCACTACTTCTTTATGAACAAGAGGTATTGATGATGGTCCTCCACCATACCCCAATATTCCAACCCGAAAAAATGCTAAAAATAACTGCAGCTGTTTCATATCCTCACCCTTTACGATGCAAAATTTTTATTAACACAAATTACATTCTCATTCATTTACGAAACAACTAATATTTGATCAAAGGAAAACATTTTCATATCCCCCATTCTTTCTAACTTTCTACCATGAGTATGATGTGAGTTCAAAACATATGTTAATATTTTTTCATTTGTTAGTTTTATTTCGATATAAAACTAACAAACGGAGTTTAATTTTGTTATTTTAGATTATATAGTAAATATTTGAGCTTTACTATAGATTTATTTGAATATTTTTATATAATTTCATTATTTGTAAGTTGGAAGAAATACATCATTATTTGAACTCTAATACATGCCTTCTTTATTTCAAACGCAATCTTAGTTTTTCTCCATAAAAAAAGATTGACCTATTCAGCAGTCAACCTTCAAAATCAACATATATTAGATAAATGAAATTACAATTTCAAGCCGCTGCGGCTTTTAAAGCGTCGAAGCAATATATGGCTTTCTACTCTTGTGATTCCTTCTAGTGAATATAGCTCTTTGTTAATAAACTTTTCTAAAGCAATAAAATCATCCACTAAAACATGCATATGCAGAGTACTCGGACCAGTCATTTGATAACAGCTTGACACACAAGGATTATCCGCAAGTTTTTGAGCAACCTCTACTAAGTATGCCGGTTCACAATCAACCTCAAAAAAAGCAGAAACATTCTTTCCCATTTTTTCTGAATTAATAACGACACTAAACTTCTCAATGACTTCATTTTTTATTAATTGGTTAACCCGTTCACGTACAGATACCCTTGATAAATCAAGTTCTTTTCCAATATCAGAATAAGACATCCTTCCATTAACTGTAAGCAACTCTAATATTTTTCTATCAATATCATCTATTTTCAATTAAGACCCATCCTTTAAGAAAATGAAAGTGAATGTATGCTTAAGCTAATAGTAAGCTTACGAATACCATACAATATTGATAGAAAAATTCCAAGACTGTTATCAATAGTAAGTAGAAAAGAAAAAGAACCCGCACATATATTTTAGTACGGGTACTCATAAAAATCATTTATCTTCCAACAGCTGCGCCATCACTTCTTGGATCGACACCACCATAAACAAAGCCTTGTTCATCAATTAAGATTGCATTTGCATGTCCCATACTCCCATCAAATTCACTTACTCTGTTTACATGATGTCCTGCTTTTGCTAACTGTTCGATGACGTCAAGATTTACACGCCCTTCAATTTTTAATTCTTGTGTGGCTTCACCCCATGTTCTGCCCCATACAAATCTAGGCTCGCTAATTGCCTTACTAGGCTTCATCCCATAGTCGATCATTCTAGTAATCATCAATGTTTGTGTTTGCGGTTGTCCTTCCCCGCCTTGCGTACCGTATAAAATCCTTGGTTTTTTATTTTTAAAAGCCATTGCCGGCATTAGTGTATGGAAGGTTCTCTTTCTTGGCTCAAGACAGTTTACTTGTGATGAATCTAGTGAAAAGAAAGAACCTCTATTTTGAACAACTATTCCGGTATCACCGGCAACTATTCCTGAACCAAATTCAAAGTATAGACTTTGAATAAAGGAAACAGCATTCCCTTCCTCATCAATAACTGCAGCATGTGCTGTATCACTGCCGATCGACTGCGTTTGAATATCTCGTGCCGTAAGTGGATGAATCGAATTTGCCATTTCTTTTGCGTAAGATTTACTTAATAACTTTTCAATAGGAATTGAGTGGAAATCAGGATCAGTTAGTACTTTATTTCGATCTTCAAAACTTCTTTTTAATGATTCTACTAATAAATGATAATATTCATATGAACCTTCAGGAATCGTTGCTAGCTCGTAATTTTCTAGTATATTAAGAGCCATTAATCCAACAAATCCTTGGGAATTTGGCGGCACTTGATACATATCATATCCTCGATATGTTGTTGTTAATGGTTCTGTCCAGCTACCTTGGTGACTTCCTAAATCATCACGTGTTAATAAGCCGCCCTTTTCCTCAAGGCTTGAAATAAAACGAGCTCCAAGCTCTCCTTTATAAAAGCCATCTCTCCCATTTACAGCAAGCTCTTTTAATGTTCTAGCAAGATTTGTTTGAACAAATCTTTCATTAATAGCAGGGATTTTATTATTAGGTAGAAAAATAGCTGCTATATCCCGATCTTCTCGAAGCATACCCTCATTTTTTACAGTATTTTCATACTGATCCTTTGATAAAGGAAATCCTTCTAAAGCATACTCAATAGCAGGTGCCAACACTTCCCTTAACGAAAGTCTGCCGTATTCCTTCAGCACTGCATCCCAACTATCTACCATTCCAGGAATCGTAATGACACTTTCTATTCCTCGATATGGAATTGCTTGCTTCCCTTTAAATGCTTCACAAGTTACATTTTCACCTGATCGACCGCTACCATTATATGCTCGTACCTCTTCATCTTTCTTACTATATGTAAGCCAAAAAGAATCACCACCAAGTCCAGTCATATGCGGGTATACTACAGCAAGACAAGCACTAACAGCTACAGCTGCATCAAACGCATTTCCCCCTTTCTGAAGAATAGTATTTCCAGCCTGTGATGCAAGATAATGCGGACTAACCACCATGGTTTTTGAACCTACAATTTCGCTATACATTTCTTTACCCCTCCTTAACTAAACTGTTTGGTACGATTTTCGAATGAGATCGAACTGGTAATTTTAGTCGATTATCCGTAAAGATAAACATAATTGCTCCGATGATCAATAATCCTCCTGATAGATAAAATCCCCATTCTAAGCTTCCAGTGCGATCAGCGAAATATCCTGTAATATATGGTGCGAATATAGAAGAAAGCATTCCGCTAAAATTAAAAAATCCATATACTCTTGAATACATTGAGGATGGTGTAATATCTGCCATATACGAGATTAATACAGGATCTAGTGCTAATTTCCCAAGCAGCCCATAGAGTACTAATCCAACTAAAAGGAAAGAATAGGTTTCGATATACGGAATAGCAAATTGGCATATTGCTCCCGCAAACGCTAATACGATGATTAATGGTTTTTTACTTTTAATTTTATCTGATATAAAACCAAAAAATATGGCACCAGGTATAGAAGCCCACGGTACTAGTGAAGCAATGATTCCTGTTTGGGAAGCATCAATTCCTCGTGAAGTTTGTAAATAATATGGCAGCCATGTCAACATGCCAAAAAATCCATATAAAGAACAAAAGATTAGGATATATACTAAAATATGATTCTTAGTAAACAACTGTTTGACAGTTCCTTTTTCATGTTGCTTTTTTTCTTGTTTCCGCATTTTATGTTGATTATCCTTAACAAAAATTCCTATTAAAATGGCAACAATTACTGTTGGGATGGCAAATACGTAAAATGGAAATTGCCATCCTTTATTTAAAGTATAGGTAAAATAACTAGATGCAATAAAACCAAGTGATATACCAAAAGCCATTCCACTATTAATTAGGGCTGAAATAAGGCCTCGATATTTTTTAGGTGTAATACTTGATGATATCCCGTATTGAGATCCATAGTATGTGCCTTCCCCAAGACCAGTTAAAGCACGCATCAATAAGAAAATACCAAAGCTTGCAGCTATTCCACTTAAGTAAGTTGCTACTCCAAATAAAAGGTAACCTACTACCAACACTTTAACTCGTCCAAACTTATCAGCTAAAAATCCAGTTGGAATTTGCATGAGGGCATATGCCGCAAAAAACACAGTGGACATTAATCCTAGCTGAGCTTTATCTAGTCCCCAATCTTCCCCGATGCTACCCATCACTGGTGAAAGAATATTTCGATCTGCATACATAAATACCCAACCTAAAAAGAAAAGAAAGATAACAAAAGCAGGATGTGTTTTTTTCATGATTTTACTCCCTCCATTTCTAAATGATGAGCTGATTATAACAACAAAAATTCAGAAAATTCGGGTTGTTGTGATATTTCCTCACATGGTTTTTTCTCAATTCGGAATAATACTAGGTAAAAACATATACATTTCGAAATTTTTTTGATGATAATACCTACGAAACGGAATGATGATTCGATACTCATTTCATCATCAATAACTATTAAAAAACTAGCGATAAATAAACAAAAAACTCGTAAATCTTAATGGTTTTCTAAACGAAGACCATTAAGATTTACGAGTTGAATAAACACATTATTCTGTTACAAACTGAACATCACCCTCAACCTCTACATCTTTTGGAACTTGAATATAAATGACGTTTTCACCAAAAACATCATATTCATCTTCAAAAGGATCAAAAGGATCTTTACTATTCCTATTCTCAGCAAATTGAGTGATTGTAAACTCATGATTAAACTTTCCTACCTTAATATCTACCTGATTGGGATCACTGATCGATAAGGTGTCTCCAGCTATATCTAATTTGTAAGATTTCATTTCATTTGTAAAATCAATCTTTTGCATGATCGTTCTAGTAGAATATTGTGTAACTTCTACTTTTTGATCATTGCTATCTTTTCGTTTAACTAATGTAAAACCAGTGTTATACTGTTCACCCTCTCCAATGATTTCAAGCTTATTTCCTTCATAGGGAATATCCCAGCTTTTTTTCACTTGAACTCCCTCAATGTTTTCACGATCAATCTGTTTTCCTTCAGAAGCGGCGAGCGTTAATTGTTCACTTGACCTCTGAGCGTGTATTAATTCTTCATGATTGCTAACAATTTCATTCGAAGATTTCTCAGTTGGAATGAGATAAAATATGACTGCAGCTGCTAGTAGGAGAAATCCATACAACCCCAATACCCAATTCACGTTTATTTTTCGAAAAATGGATGCCTTTTTTATCACATTAATGGTTGAAAAAATAACCGCAATGATAATAATCAGCAGGATAAAAGGAACAATGGTTGTTAAGATCATTGTCTCACCTCCATCTTATTCGACAGAAACATAGAACCAAATAAGAAGATACATACGGCTAAAATGACTTTCAATAAAAAGAAACCAAAGGAAGATTCCATCGCATAAAAGGTAAAAATCTCAACGATGAGAGGCGCCTCCCCATCTTTATTTATTCCTAAGAATGCATAGCCAAAAAATAGAGCCGAAATGATGACAGCAAACCACTTACTTACTTGCACTAGAATACCAATTAAATAACCTAAGGATGCGAATAACAATACATACAACATACTGACAATCATCCCCAGCAGTAATTCTTGAAAACTAATCATTGTTAACATGACATTTCCTTCATCTACTATGAAAAACATCACTACTTTTAATAATATCCCCGCTAACATAGCAGTAATGCCGCCAACAAAGCTTGCTAACAGTAAAAAGCACATATTTGAAATGTTGCTGCTCATCCGATTGGCTATAAAGACAAAATCATCATTACGATACGCTTTTGTTGTCATAATAATCGCACTAATAAAAGCCCAAATCATTGTAAAAATAATAATAAGATTCCCATTGTAAATGCTGATATTCAGAGACTGTCCATTAAAATCAGTATAGTAATTACTGATGCCGTTCATTGATAAAAGCATGCCTATAACCTGTATAATGACTAATGAAGAAAATACACTTATAAATGCCTTTAGCTTATATACAAACTGCTTTTTCACGATATCAAATAGCTTAACGTCAGTTAAAAACATCATCAATGCCTCCAATCGTTTTGCTCGTTAAATAGGTACATAAATCATCTGAAGCAACTGAGACTATTTCTATCCCTTTTGATCTAGCATTCTCTTTCTCGGAATCTTTTAAATGATTTTCGACTACTGCATAAATATGATCAATACCAATCCGTTTTTGGAAAAGTATATCCTTGTTACGAACGAAATCTAAAACATCTTCCGTTTTACCATTAAAGGCAATCGCATATTCTTTTAAATTCTCGACTGACATATGTAACCGTGTTTCACCATCCTTTATGAGTAACACATCTTCTATTAAATCCTCTATTTCATTTAATAGATGACTCGATAAAATGATGGTTCGAGGATGATCCAGATAGTCTTTTAGTAAAGCACGATAAAAATCTTTTCTAACAGAAGCATCCATTCCAGTTGTCGGTTCATCGAAAATCGTTAACGGACATCTTGCTGCAATGCCTAAGATCATATTAAATGTACTTTTCATCCCTTTAGAGAGGTTTTGATGGCTTTGCTTGGGATCAAATGAGAAATACTGAAAAAGACGATCTGCAAGACCTTGATCCCAATTTTGATAAAAAGTTCCTGCAGATTGGAGAATGTCTTTTAGCGTTAACGAGTTAGAAAAATTTATTTGATCATCAAGATAGATTCTATTTGCTGAAACCTTTAAATTGTTAAATGGTTTTTCAGAAAAAACGTGAACTTCACCAGCTGTTTCATGAATAAATCCTGCGATTATTTTTAGAAGTGTTGTTTTCCCTGCACCATTACGGCCGATAAGACCTGTAATTTTATTCTCTTTTATTGTAAAAGAACATTCATTTACAGCTTTCTTCTTTCCATATACCTTTGAAACTCTATTGCACATAACTACATTCATTCCAATTCCCCCCTATCCTTGTATGCAGCTTGAATCAACTGAAGCAATTCATTTTCACTTACATTTAAATGCTCTGCCTCAATGACAATATCTTTTACTAACCGTTTTAATGTTTGGTTTTTTCTTTTAGAAAGAATCATTTCTTTTGCGTTTGTTGCCACAAACATTCCAAGTCCTCGCTTTTTATATAAGACCGATGCATCAGCCAATATATTTAACCCCTTAGCAGCGGTTGCTGGGTTAATATTAAACATGTCGGCAAGCTGATATTGTGAATATATTTTTTCATCTTGTTGGATGTTCCCACTTAATATCTCTGTTTCTAGCCATTCTGCAATTTGCACATAAATAGGTTTTGATCCACTTGTGTTTAGAAACAAGCGCGAACCCCCCTTCAACTTTCACGTCTGACTTAGCACATTACTGATGTAATGTACTATATAACATTTTCCATAAATATGCAATGTTTGGAATTTATTCAATAAAAAAAGACGTTACAGTGCAACGTCTTTTTGTACTTTTCTTTCTGAAATTTTCGTATGTACAATCTTATCAATCGCGATCATTCCAAGTAAAAATATGCCGCCTGCGATGAAACCGCCTATCACGTCAGTAATAAAGTGTTCACCTTCTAAAAGTCTGCTTAATCCAATTAATAGTAGCAGGATACAGGCACTGCTAATTATTGTTTGTTTCATTCTTTTTGAATGACTAGCACCCGCTAAATAATAGGCAATCATTCCAAATAATAAAAGTCCAACCATCACATGTCCGCTAGGAAAACTAAAGCCGTCCTCCATATGGTCGACAAAAGATGGCCGTTCTCTTTCAATTAGTGCTTTTAAGAGCTTGTTGCCAATATTGCCGATAAGTACAGATGAAAAGAGAATGACAGGTGGTACAAAACTTTTTGTAATAAATGCAAAAATAATCATGAATAGAAATAAAACAATAATAATGCCAGTTGTAGATCCTAGCATTCCGATCCATTTTAAAACGCTAACCATTCCTAGATCATGTATGCTATATACTGCTTTTCCAATCGATGTGTCCAGTGCCACAAATGAATTTGTTTTTATCAAAATAACTAATCCAACAAATAACACTGTTAATAAACTTAATAAATAAACCTTTTTCACATTTTTCCTCCCAGCAAAATTAAATTTCTTGAATTTTTCCAATTTTTTAACTAAAATCTAGCTAATATCAATACCCTTTATTTTAATACATTTTTTATTTACTAATAAATGCTTTTTATAATCTTTTAAGAAGAAGGTGGAGAGTTATGCTTGATCATTTATGGTCTTTATTGGATAAACATTATTCAGAAATGATTGAAATTCGTCGTTATTTACATATGCACCCTGAATTATCTTTTAACGAAATAAAAACGGCAAATTATATTGTGAATTATTATAAACATCTCGGTGTGGATGTAAGGGAAAATGTTGGCGGGAACGGGGTTGTTGCTACTATCAAAGGTGATTTGCCAGGTCCAACGGTTGCATTACGAGCTGATTTTGATGCCCTGCCAATTCAAGATGAAAAGGAGGTTGAATATAAATCCACTGTACCTGGAGTCATGCATGCATGTGGCCATGACGGTCATACAGCTGCATTACTTGTCTTAGCAAAGGTGCTTTATAACAATCGCCATCATATAAACGGCAATATTGTCCTCCTTCATCAGCATGCTGAAGAATATGCACCAGGTGGAGCTTTGCCGATGATAAACGATGGCTGCTTAGAAGGTGTGGATGTCATTTTCGGTACACATCTTTGGGCGACTGTACCAGTTGGAACAATTCAATATCGAGTTGGTCCGATAATGGCAGCAGCTGATCGATTTCAATTGACAATCCATGGAAAAGGCGGACATGGGGCACAGCCTCATAAATCAAAGGATGCGATTTTAATTGGATCACAAGTCGTGACGAATTTACAACAAATTGTTAGCCGGAAAGTGGATCCTATTCATTCAGCTGTCGTGAGTATTGGATCCTTCGTAGCAGAAAATGCCTTTAATGTCATTGCAGATACTGCAAAATTAATTGGTACAGTGCGTACATTCGATGATCATGTTCGAACACAAATTGAGCAAGAAATCGACCAGATCGTCAAAGGTACATGCTTAATGAATAATGCACAATATGATTATACCTATTTTAGAGGGTATCCTGCTGTTGTAAACCATGAAGCAGAAACAAAATTTCTAAAAGAAATAGCAGAACAGGTGCCTGGAGTCAATCATGTAGAAGAAAGTCCATTAGACATGACCGGTGAAGATTTTTCTTATTATTTACAACATGTAAAGGGAACCTTTTTCTTTACTGGAGCAAAACCAGCAAATGAAGAACATGCTTATCCACACCATCATCCAAAATTCGATATTGATGAAAAAGCGATTCTCATTGCAGCTAAAACATTATGCAAAGCAGCAATACAGTATCAGTTAGATACAGTTCAAGATCAACCAGTATCAATAACATAATGTATGAAAAGAAAAACCCATGAAATAAGGATGGTTAGACCGTCCTTATTCATGGGTTTTTCTTACGAATGATTTGAAAAAATCCTCAACCGATAGCAATTCATCGCACATTCGCCAAGCTGTTGTACGAGGTGATAATTTGCAACACCGCCAACGACGGCACCAATACCTGGCAGTATTTGCATGAGCTTAACAAGGTCGATGTAATCTCTATATTCCTGCTGAAAAATTCGCCAGTCTAAATCCTTTATTTCATGTTTTTTCGTTTCCCAATTCTCAATCTTTTCAAGGGTCTCTTCTTTATGTGTTTCACTAGAAAAGGCTAATTGAAATACATATAGGAGAAATAATCGTTCTTCATATTCCTTCGTGTTATAGCCATAAATACTTGCAACTTCAAATAAAAACTTCATTTTAATACTTAAAAACAAAGGAAAATCTGCTAAACCTAATAAAAGACCGCCAGCACCAGTTGATGCACCTTCAATTGCAGCTGTCTTCTTAAATGTTTCCAACGATTTCTTCACTAACATTTCCCGTTCTTCAAAGGTATGGTTTTCAATTTTTTTAGGAAATGTCGTGATATTGGAGCCTATAAGTGTTGCTTGAACCATTTTTTTAATACTTTCTGTAATTGTCTGATGAACCTTCTCCGGAATAAGGTTATTGATCTTTACCTGGGCTTTTTTTGAGGAACGTTCTAACAAGGATGGTTTTCTTAATTGCTTATGTTTCCAACGTCTAGCCTCTTCTTCCATTTGCGCTTCATAGTTCATTTAGTAAACATCCTTTTCATTCTTCTTTACTCTATTTTTCATGTAAACAAGGACAAACAGACTAACAAATAACACATTTAAAAGGATTGTCACAAGAAATATCGTAATTGTTGAGAGGAGCAACGTAACTATCGCAAATACAATTGCTTGGAAAAGTAAAAAACCATAGATCACCTTAACAAAACTATCAAGCTTATCGGCTTCTGCATTTGGATAAAGAGCTGGAAGCTCTAATAAATCGAAATGCTTATATAGGCTCATTATTTGAATTCCTGTTAAAAATGAAAAAACAATGACAACAATAACATTTCCAACAAGTTGTTCATTAATAACCGATAAAATCACAGACCCAATAATCGTTAGACGTACGAAGATTCCAAAATAATCTCCAGAACGCAGTAAAGCTCGTGAAAATAAATACTTGTACACGTTTCCTTGTTGATAAGTAATTTGTTTTAAGATCCAATCGAGATATTTTCTTCGTTTTGCTCTTTTTTTCAATTTTGGTACATCTGTAAATAAATTAGCTAGTTTATAAAAGGATTGTTTCTTTTCTTCTTCCTTTTTAATTAACTGATCCCATTTAACAGTTTTTGACTTAACATGCTTGAAAAAATAAGCATCATACCCAGCCATTATGAAAAAAATTGCTATCACAAACAAATATTGTTGTGAAAAAATAAAATAAATACCACATAAATTAAGCGCAAATCGTACAACTAGGTCGCTCCATTTGGCAGATGAGTCAGTTAAAAATCCCATTTTCCAACTCATCCGTAAATTCCAATATTTTACGATCAGCAATAAAATCAAACTAATAATCAATATACGTCCGTTTGCCTGAGTCACTTTAAAATAAAGTGGTGCAAACAAGATGATTGCAACAATGATGACAAAACTTTGTGTAATGAAACTGTAGGAAAATGCTTTTTGAAAATAATGCTTCAGCTTATGTTCCATCGGGAGCAGAAACATCATATCAGCTTCTTTCATCAACGTTCGAACGTGTGAACTAATAACGATTAACGTGAACGTAATTGTCATAATGATGAGTGCTGGAAAATGAGGTGATAATGTCTCAAGCCATCTTTGATATGTTAAAGCCCCACCTGCAGCTAAAAATATAAACACAAAAAGCAGGTGATCATTTAACATATATTTCAAATAAGATCTTGTTTCATTTATATGATGATTAATCCGTGTTTTCCAAATCTCTTCAATGCTCTTCATCTTGATCTTCCTTTGTTAATTGAATATACAGATCATCAAGAGTTGCATCCCTCATTCCAAATTGCTCCCGCAGCTGCATTAATGTGCCTTTTGCCCGAATTTCTCCATTATGTAGAATAATAAACGAATCACAATAGCGTTCAGCTGTAGCAAGTATATGTGTTGACATTAGAATACCTGAACCTTGTTTTTTAGCCTTTTCCATCATTTCTAATAGTGAATTAATGGCTAGCGGGTCTAAACCTACAAACGGTTCATCAATTATATATAAAGAGGGTTCAATTAAAAACGCACACATGATCATAACCTTTTGTTTCATACCCTTTGAAAAATGTGCTGGAAACCATTTTAATCGTTTCTCCATTCGAAATTCTTTTAATAATGGATGAAGACGTTTTTCAAATGTTTCTTTATCTAAGCCATACGCCATAGCCGTTAATTCTAAATGTTCATGTAGTGTTAACTCATCATATAAAATAGGTGTTTCAGGAATAAAACTAAATTGTGAACGATATGATGCAGCATCATCAGCAAATGTTTTATCATTAATCCAAATTTGGCCTTTATGTGCTTCCATTAACCCAATAATATGCTTTATCGTTGTACTTTTCCCTGCACCATTCAACCCAATCAAGCCAACTATATTACCCTTATCAACTTCAAATGAAATATCCTTCAAAACAGGATATCGAGTATATCCACCAGTTAAATGTTCTACTTTTAACAATGTCATGAATATGGAACTCCTTTTTCTTTTTATATTAACACACGAAAGGCGGAAGCGCCTTGTTCAGACCCGACAAGCATTGACGAATAAGATATTCTGTCCCTAAATAATCCCTCTTTTTATTTGAGAAATCCCCTGCATAATACACGTCAATCCGGACATCATAATTAGTGAGGAAGGGATAGCTTGTCAGAACGAAAACCTTATAAATGAGGTGTTAGTTAAAGACAACTATTTTTACTCAAAAGGGAAAAATTATTTTTAATCCATTGCAGTACTACATTTCGAAATGAGGTGTCTACGGGCCGTAATTCTCTTGAATTAGACGCTCGATTGTAACATCATTTTGCAAATGAGGTGTTTGTCAAAGACAATGTCGAATTCTCTTATTGTTAGGAAGTAAAAACACTTAACAAGGGGATGGTTGTATTGGACAATGGTGATGATCACATCAGATAACATATAAATAAAATGTTAAATGAGGTGTTTATCAAACGCAATAATCTTCTCACACAAGAAGTTATCGTGTAATTCCATTTTGCTATACAACTTACGAAATGAGGTGTCTACGGGCCGTAATTCTCTTGAATTAAACGCTCGATTGTAACATCATTTTGTAAATGAGGTGTTTGTCGCAGACAATATCATTTTCTCAATTTGTTAAGCTTTATTAAAACTTAACAAGGGGATGGTTGTATTGAACAATGGTGATATCACATCAAATAACATATAAAAAAATGTTAAATGAGGTGTTTATCAAAGATAATATCCCATATACTTGAGTTTTTAATTCCCTTCTTCAGGAACAGGGTGAACAGACAATTCACCCTGTTCTTTTTTCATTTATTTCAATATGGTAAAATACGGTCATACATAAACTAGAAAAGCGCAAGCGCCTTGATCAGCTCCGAAAAGCATAAGACAAGCCAGAATAGAAGGTGCTCTTTACCTTCAATTCTGGATTGGCTTATGACTCGAGGAGCTAGGCGCTGGAGCTAGACAACGAAAAGCGCAAGCGCCTTGGTCAGCCCCGACATGCATAAGACGATTAGGAATAGAAGGTGTTCTTTACCTTCAATTCCTAATTGGCTTATGACTCGAGGGGCTATGCGCTGGAGCTAGACAATGAAAAGCGTAAGCGCCTGTTTAACGCCAATAGCAGTCACCCAAAATAAGAAAAAAACTTAACCTTTAGTACCATTTTAAAAAATAACATAAATGCTTTTCAAAAGATGTTGAAAATTGTTTAAATTCTAAAAATTTTTACGAAGGGTCGTGCAAAGTTGAGTAATTGTATTTTTTGTAAAATTATTAATGGTGAAATCCCAAGTTCAAAAGTGTTTGAAAACGAGCATGTTGTAGCTTTTCTTGACATTAGTCAGGTAACAAAGGGGCATACACTAGTTATTCCAAAAGTACATAAAGAAAATATTTATGAATTAACACCAGAGATTGCTAGTAAATTGTTTGAAGTTGTCCCACAAATTGCAAATTCAATTAAAAAGCAATTTAAACCTATTGGATTGAATTTGTTGAATAACAATGGTGAAAAAGCAGGACAATCTGTTTTCCATTATCACATGCATATCATCCCTCGTTATGGAGCTGGTGACGGCTTTGGTGCTGTTTGGAAAACTCATGAAGATCAATATACACCAAAACAACTTAATGAAATAGCAACATCAATTAAAGAAGGAATGACAAATTAATTCGACAAATTTCACAAAGATGAAAATTTTCAGTCTATATTTCCATACTTTTTCATGATAGGATATGAATATTATTTTAAGGAGGGCAAATATATGAGAGCTTATAATTTTAATGCAGGTCCAGCTGCTATTCCATTACCAGTGCTTGAAAAGGCACAAAAGGAACTTGTGAATTTTCAAAATACTGGGATGTCTGTCATGGAGCTTAGCCATCGTAGTAAAGACTATGAAGAAGTTCACAATCGTGCTAATTCTTTACTAAGAGAGCTTCTTGGTATTCCTGATACGTATGAAGTTTTATTTTTACAAGGTGGAGCAAGTTTACAATTTACCATGATTCCTATGAACTTTCTCCCTGAAAATAAAACAGCACATTATATTTTATCAGGAGCTTGGTCTGAGAAAGCTCTAAAAGAGGCTAAACTTTTCGGAGAAACTCGTATTTTAGCTTCCAGTAAAGAAGAGAATTACACCACTATTCCTTCATTTTCTCTAGAAGGTGTTGAAGAAGATGGTGCATACGTTCACATTACATCAAACAACACGATTTATGGTACACAGTGGAATGAATACCCAACAAGTCCAATTCCATTAATCGCTGATATGTCTAGCGATATTTTATGTAAAGAAATCGATGTTGAGAAATTCTCACTTATCTATGCGGGAGCTCAGAAAAATTTAGGCCCTTCAGGTGTTACTGTCGTGATCGTCAAGAAAGACTTTCTAGAAACAGCGCGCACGAATGTTCCTACAATTTTAAGCTATGCAACTCATTCAAAAAATAACTCTTTATTTAATACACCGCCTACTTTCGCCATTTATATGCTTTCTCTAGTATTAGAATGGGTAAAAGAACAAGGCGGAGTTAAAAGCATTCAAAAATTAAATGAAGAAAAAGCTGGATATATTTATTCTGCTATTGAAGAGAGCGACGGTTTTTATAAAGGTCACGCAACAAAAGGTAGCCGTTCATTAATGAATATTACATTCACTTTACCTAACGAAGAATTAACAAAAAAATTCCTTCAAGAAGCAAAGGATCGCAATTTTATTGGACTTGCGGGTCATCGTTCTGTTGGCGGATGCAGAGCATCTGCATACAACGCTGTACCAAAAGAAGCATGTGAGGCATTAGCTAATTTTATGAAGGAATTCAAAAACCAACATAAATAGGTCTTTATGATTAAAACGATCTTTAGAAAAAATCTGTACGTTTATTTCTTTACCTGATATAATATGAAATAACATTCCTTTGCAATAGGAACATAGATCACTATTGAAGGGAAAAATACAAGAGTTTAGAAGAGGAGAGCCAGAGAAAATGAAAACAAGAATTTTAGTTACACTATCGTTATTTGCTGCAATTGGGGCTGTACTTCACATGGTAATGCCACCTTTCTACAATGGTATGAAACCTGATATGATGTTAGTCATGATGTTTATTGGAATTATTTTATTTCCTAGTTTAAAAAATGTAACATTACTAAGTATTGTTACTGGAGTCCTCTCTGCTTTAACAACGACGTTTCCAGGAGGACAAATTCCTAATATTATTGACAAGATCATTACTGGATTCGTATTCTACGGAATATTCCTAGTAGTTAAGAAAATTGCACAAAAAGTAGCTACAGCAACTGTACTAACAGTTATTGGCACAATTATCTCAGGAACAATCTTTTTATTCTCTGCATTAATGATTGTTGGATTACCTGGCGGTGTTGCTTTCACAACATTATTTTTAACTGTTGTTCTTCCAGCAACATTATTTAATGGTGGAGCAATGATTGTGATACTACCAATTGTTCAAGCTATTTTTAAACGATCTAATCTTACTACCATTACAGAATAACCTATAGCAAAACAACAACCCGATCACAAGTGATCGGGTTTTCTATTTCTATGGCTTTTTTCTAAGAGATTGTTGCTTTTAGAACGAAAAACTATTTAAGGTTGATTGGAGCAGATTGCGAGAATCCTGCGGGTGTTGCGGGACAGGTGAGACTCATGCAGGAGTTTACGCCGAAGAGGCTCACCGCCCGCCCCGCTAAAAAGCGAGCATCTCTTGCTGAAATCAACCACACGGCACTACTTTGTAAATACCAACAAAGTATGCGAAAACAGCCATTTCTATAAATGATTTTTAAACCTAATTACTTACTGAAAGAAGATTAATATGATACCTATCAGCAATGTGATCCCCCCTGCTGAAGTAAGAACCGTTACCTTTTGCATCACAATCTTCTTAGGCGGATAAGATGCTGATTGCTGCATAAGTTTAAAATAATAAAAGGCCCCAATAAATAACAATAAACTTATAAGAAAAAATAACAAAATAATCCCTAACATGCTCATCCCCCTCCAAGAAAAGTGTAAACCCCTACTTGCACTGGTCCGATCTTTATCTTCCTACTGGAAGTCCAAACTCTATATAAATTATTATGCTTGCATGTCGTTCTCTATGTATAATGTTTAAGTAAGAACACTTTGGGTAATTTCTAAAGAAGGATGTTCGTTAAATATGTAGAAATGTAACTATATCCTTTCATAATTGGAGTGATAAATATGTCAAATAACAGATCATTTTTGTACGGAGTACTAATTGGTGGATTAATAGGCGGAATCAGCACCTTACTATCTACACCTTCATCTGGAAAAGAAATACGCGGGCAACTTTCAAATAACCGAAAAAAGCTCGAGGAGACAATCCGACAATTAAAAGACGATAGTATGGCATTAAAGGATCAAATCATCATTACTGCAAAAGAAAGTTCAGAAGTTATAAAAGATGTCTCAGCTGATTTAAAAAGAACAATTAATCAATTTCAACAGGAAATTGAGCCTCATAAAAAAGATTTACAAAAGGAAATTGAAGAAGTTGAGCAAAAAATTAAACAGCTTGAGAAATCATTACATTAACCGTATACCTAAATTTAGTATTTGCCCTTCCAAATCTATCTAATTATTTTTGTTTTCAAGTAAATTGTGTGCAGGTGTTTTTATACCTGCACACTTTTTTTATCCCTCAAACCATTGATAAATAAGGAATTTTATAAATTTTTAAAAATTTCGTAAATTTATATCTTTATTAATCTTTATTTTATTGGCATAATAGAAAATAAAACATTTAGGGGAGAGTAGGGGTGACCGGTGATGAAGCATAATGAAAAGGAATATACAGTAAAGGAAGCCTTATTATTCAGTCAACGCGTTGCGCAGATGAGTAAAGCATTATGGAAATCGATTGAGAAGGATTGGCAGCAATGGATAAAGCCGTACGATTTAAATATCAACGAGCACCATATCCTTTGGATAGCAGATCATTTGAATGGGGCATCAATTTCAGAGATTGCTAAATTCGGAGTTATGCACGTATCTACGGCATTTAACTTTTCAAAAAAGCTTGAGGAAAGAGGATATTTAGAGTTTTCTAAAAAAGCGAATGATAAGCGAAATACGTATATTAAGCTTACAAAGCAAGGAGAAGAAGTTCTTGCACAGCTTTTAGAAGATTTTAATCCGGATAGAAATTCCGTTTTTAAAGGGGCCCTCCCCCTTCAAAATTTGTATGGGAAATTTCCTGAGCTGTTGGACATGATGTGTATCATTCGTAATATTTATGGAGATGATTTTATGGAAATATTCGAACGATCCTTCAATAACATCGAGGATTCACTTTATGAAGAAAAAGGAAAGTTAAAAAAAGAGCCTAAAGCTGAAGAGCTTTTATCCTCAAGGTAAATTTCCAAACCTACTTCATCAGGACTAAAAAATCTGACATTAATGAGCTATATAAACCTTGTTTTGACATAGCTTGAACAGTTTCAAAGATATCAAGCTTAGGGTTTAATTGACCTGCAAACTGCGTAAGGAGATCAGTAAAGATCACTAATCCTTGCGCTTTTTGTTCTTCATGTAAATAACTTAATTCATTGCAAAATGTAAATACTTCTTCAATTTCTCGTCTACTTAATCCTTTTTCCATGACTAACCGATAAAAAGGAAAATGATTTGGTTCAATCATTTGCAAAAGTAATGTTTGATAATACTCTAATGTTTCCAAACGCTTTTCTAAAGAATCCATGCCAATCCTCTTTTCTCTTCAAACATTATTGTCCTTAATTGTATAGTATTTCCTTACTTTTAGAAAGACTGGAAAATATCTAAATACAGCGTTTATTTGTAACTCAATCAGTTTCCTAACCTAACAATAGTGAAATAGAACTAATCGCAGATGAATTGCTACTAACTAAAGTGTAAAGATTCCAGCCCCGTTTATTTCTACCTATACAGAATAATAACTAAAATTCAGTGAATTGTCCCCATTTTAACATTTTCCCTACTTAAGCGTTTACATTTATTTTTTCATATTGATTTTTTTTTCTTACCATCGTAAAGTATGGAAGTACTATGTATTGACCTTAGAATGGACGGTGGAAAGATGAACTGTTGGAAAACCATAAACCTTTCAAAGGACGTTGGTTCCCATCGCATGATATTTATCTCTATGTTAACAATGGTCTTTGTCTTTATTTTAACCTATTTACCTATTAATTTACTATTACCAAAAGATCATCTGAATGACGAACATTTTTTATTGTTTGTTCTATTATTGATTAGCATGATTCCAATTCATAAATTATTACATGCATTCCCTCTCATTTTAAGTGGATGTCGTGTTTCATTAAAAATAAAATGTTATTATATGCTGCCAATATTACAAATCAGAACTTGTCATGGCATTAACAAAAGAACAATGATCTTATCTTTACTCTCGCCTTTTCTAATTTGTACATCTGTATTCCTATTTTGCAGCCCATATTTTCCAGCATATGTTCATTATTTATGTATCGCTCTAGCCTTTCAGATTGGCCTGTGTGTACCTGATTTTATTTTTATCAAGCATATTATTTCCGCACCTAAAACGTGCTTTATAGAAGAATTTGAAGACGGTTATGAAGTACTTGTAGAAAAATAAAAAGCTGAAACCCTTTCATCATAACTTTATCTTTACATGATTTATTCCAAAAGTGATAGGAATCTATCTATCTGTCACTTTTTCCCTGCTTTCTCCACTGTAAGCTATCTTTTTCATAAATAGTTTGGTAATCTAATATGTATAATGAGGGAAGGGGGATCTCAAATGTTAATTTTCTTCATTTTGTTTGCCATCTTTATCTTGTTTTATATAAACAAGCTTACTAATACTTTATGCTTAGTTCGTGAGATTCCTGAAGATCGTCAAACAAAGGTTTTTAGAACAATCAATGTTCTTATCACTATTTTGCTAGTTTCCTCATACATAGAAATTTTATTTGCTAAACATTAGTAAAGCCACAGCGCTTACGTCTCTTAAGAAAACGAAGCGCTGCAGCTCCAAGACATGTACATGAATTATTCAGTATGAAAGCTGACAGGGTAACCTGTCAGCTTTTTTTTACCTTCTTTTATCCACTAATACAAACCTATTCTTATCTTATAACCATGCTGCACCAACAATGATTAACAAGATGAACAAGACAACGATTAACGCGAAACCACCTGCATAAGCTCCTCCGCCCATTTCGACACCCCCTTTATGTGTAAGTAAGATATACTATGCAACTTTGCCTATTTTCGGAAAGGCGTTTGTCACTTAAATGAATGATTGTTTGGTTTACTATTTTATTTTTCCTTCATTTGGTTGGTGACGTTTCAACGTTTAATTAATATAAATAAGCAGCACCAATAATAATTAACAAAATAAACAACACAACTAGTAATGCAAAGTTGTTTGAATAACCTTTACTCATAATCATTTACCTCCTTTATCTTTACACTATATCCTATTGTTTTTTGCTTTTATTGATTGGACTTTCGCCTAAATATACCTATATTATTGGAGACAAACTGAAAACACTTTTTGAACTTGGCACAATATGGTATAGTATTTCTTGTACTATCAAGGATGTGAAGATAGTACAGGAAAAGTAAGGCTTTCAGCCATTAAAAATTGGCGATTCACTAAGTCTTTTCGATTTAAAATTTTTAAATATCTTAACTAGGAGTTGTATCAGAAGATGAAAAAGGTAGCAATTGCTCTAGCAACAGCAGCAAGCCTATTAGCATTAAGCGCTTGCAACAACGCTGATTCAGAAGTTGTAGTTGAAACAAAAGCAGGAAATATTACGAAAGATGAATTTTATGATGCAATGAAAGCTCGTTTCGGTGAAGATGTTCTAACAGAGCTTGTTCATGAAAAAGTATTAAGTGAAAAAATTGAAATATCCGATAAAGAAATTCAAACGGAGTTTGATAAATTAAAAACTCAATACGGCGATCAATTTTCAAGCATTGTTGAAATGCAAGGTGAAGATGTCGTAAAACAAATGGTAAAAGTTGATTTATTAAGAAAAAAAGCAGCTGAAAAAGAAGTAAAAGTAACAGATGAAGACTTAAAAACATACTACGATACATTGGAAGGGCAAATTCATGCCAGCCACATCTTAGTTGCTGATGAAGCAACTGCTAAAGAAGTGAAAGACAAGCTTGCAAAAGGTGAAAAATTCGAAGATCTTGCTAAAGAATACTCGACAGATCCAGGTTCTGGCCAAAACGGCGGAGATTTAGGCTGGTTTGGTAAAGGAGCAATGGTAAAAGAATTTGAAGATGCTGCCTTCAAGTTGAAAGAAGGCGAAGTAAGTGAGCCTGTAAAATCACAATTTGGATTCCATATTATTAAAGTGACAGAAACGGTAAAGCCATTTGAAGAAATGAAAGAATCTTTAACAGAAACCGTTCGCGAACAAAAAACACAACAACCCGATGTTATTCAATCAGCGATCGATAATGCAATAAAAGACGCAAATGTTGATGTGAAAGATAAAGATTTCAAAGACCTCTTTAAAGCAGCAGCGACAGAATCAGAACCTCAAACTGAAACTGAAACAGAAGAAAAGAAATAACATAAAAATGAACTCGTTTCTATCTATAAAAATAGGGCCATCAATGATGGCCCTGTTTTTCAGCTTGCTGATTGATCATTCTGAAGCTGTTGCTGCTTAATCAGATCCTGCTTTTTTTGCCGTTCCTGCTCAATTCGATCAAGATACACTTGTCCTTCTTTCTCAATAAACTCTTCATCAATCAACTTATCTTCTCGAGACGTTTTAAAAGCCATGTATCCACTAACAAGGATTCCAATAATACACACATATATCCACCATGGTAATATAAGCATCAATGCTTCCCCCTTTTATAACTTGTACATCTTTTTGGCCACAAGCCCTTTTACAGAAAAATATGAAAAGAAAGCAGCTAATATTCCATGTGGATAGAAAAAATTATTTTATTATTTATGAAAGGTTGGCTTATAAAAAGAACGATTATCTAAAGCAAATACTCTCTCTGTGTACTCACCAGGCTTAACACGTTCAAGTGCACGGTCTAGCATGTTCATCTTCGCATCAAGATTATCGATATAATGAAGGATTTCAGCTTCTTTTATCATCGGTGGCTTTGGACTTCCCCATTCAGCCTTACCATGATGACTTAACACTAAATGCTGAAGAATAATGACTTCTTCACCTTCAATTTGTAAATGCTCTGCCGCCTTAGCAATTTCATTTACCATAATAGAAATATGTCCAATCAAATTCCCCTCGACAGTATATGTCGTACTTATTGGACCGGATAATTCTGTTACTTTTCCTAAATCATGAAGAATAACACCTGCATACAGTAAATCCGTATCAAGACTTGGATATAAAGCAGCGATTGATTTTGCTAAATCAAGCATTGAGACAACATGGTAGGCTAAGCCTGATACAAATTCATGATGATTTTTGGTTGCTGCTGGATATTCAATAAATGCAGCTCCATGTTTTTTCATCAAATATCTCGTGATACGCTGAATATTTGGATTTTTCATATCAAATATATATTGGGTAATTTTATCATTCATTACGTCCTTCGAAATTGGTGCCGTTTCTAAGAAATCTGCAATGTCGACGATCTCTTCTTCATGCTTTGGACGGATATTTCGAATTTTCAATTGATTACGACCGCGGTAATGGTGGATATCCCCAAAAACTTTCACAATACTTTGCGGGGAATACATCATCTCATCCTCCGTTGAAGCATCCCAAAGCTTCGCTTCAATTTCACCTGATGTATCCTGCAAAATTAATGTTAAAAATGCTTTACCGTTACTTGCAATCCCCTTTGTTGAAGATTTAATTAATAAATGGACATCTACTTGTTCCCCAACATCAAAATGAAGTATTCCTTTTGTCATAATCAAAGCTCCTCTCAAATTCTAAACATTCTATTTACATTTCATTCACTATGGAATACGAAATTTATCAACACACATAACACCACATCTAGTGACTTTCCCCATGCTAATAAGTTCAATCTTCAAATCAGCGTTTTGAATGGTGTTATAACTCCGCTCTCACTTCTTAGTTGGCTGAACTTAAAGTGAGGGTATATTGCACAATATGTTAAACAGCTTACATATCGACATTTTTAAAAATAGTATAGCATAGTTACAGAGAACACGGTTTCAAATTAAGCAAAACATATCACACGCATTGAAGCCAGCTTCCTCGCATTTTCACTGACCATGATATCTTTCATCGTTGCAACATCCCGCCTTCACTTGTAACTACGTTATTAAATTCATGCTTGTTAACACATAATAAATTGAAGAGGTCAGCTGGCACTCATTTTCGAAATATTAATCATATGTTTATCTTGATAGTTGTTAGCAATATGCTGATGACATGTAAAATAAATGACTTGGTTTTCCTGCTTTAGTTCTTGTAATAACTGCATGATATTAGCCGTACGTTGGTGATCAAAATGGACAAAACCATCATCAATAATGATTGGTAAATGTATTTGATCATTGATCGTTTTAATGAGTGCTAAACGAATGGATAAATATAATTGCTCTGCAGTGGCCTGGCTAAGTTCCTCAGCAAAAAATCTCATCCCATCTGCTCGTTCAACAATAAATGATTGCTTGTTCTCTGGCAAATAAACATGCTTGTATGTATTCGAGGTCAACGTTGAAAAGTACTTCTCGATATACCCTAATAAAGCAGGTAATCTTAATTTACGATGACGTTCTACAGTCTGGTATAATAAATCCTTGGCTAGAGCTTTTATGACCCATTGCTCGGCGTACTCCCTTACAACAGCCTTTTCGTTTTCAAATGAATGTCTAAGCCTCGAATAAATTCCGTTTTCCTCCATATCCTGTATTTTAATTAATACACTGGAAAACTCTTGTTGTACTTCCTTTTCCTTTTCTACAGTTTGATCGATTGTTTTTTCTAGTTCAACCAATTGTTCCGCCATTTCCTCATCGCCGACGATTGAAAAAGTTTCTAGCTGTATATTCTTTTCAGTGGAAAGCTGCTTTTCAATCCAGATTTTTTGTTTTTCTAATTCTTCTCTGTTTTGATGAATTTTTGCCAGCTTCCGATATTCATCCTCATTATCTGTGCCTACTTTATTCATTAATTCATTTTTCTTGTTTTTCAAAAAGAGCATTTCATTTGTTAAGGTGTTAATCGAATCCTCTGTTTCAGCTTTTCTCTCCGTTAGCTTTAATAGCTTCTCATTCTTTGTTTCTTCTTCGTGAGCAAGCTTGGTTAATTCAAAAACCACTTTTTCAATTGAATCATTTTTTAATTGACAAGCTTCCATTATTTTAAGAACTTGATTTTCATAAGTTGCCAGTTCTTCTTTTAATAACTTCTGCTCAACAATCAATTGCTGCTTTTGCAGGATTAATTTTTGAATATGCGCTAATAGCTCAAATGCTTCTAATAATGCCTCTGGTGTCGTATCTTTCACTACCTGCAGCTGTACTGCCAGTTTCGATGATTTTTCATTACATTGGAATTGATCCTCTTCCCAATCTTCATAAAGCTTAATAATCCTGTCGTACGTCCGCTCCTGCTGCTTTAATAGAAGCTTCTCATGATATAAAGATTGCTTAATTTTATTATCCTTCTCAAGTAAAACCAATAATTCTGACAAGGACTGTTGCTCTGCACCATCATCTTTTATTTCCTCCTCAAGTGTATGAAGCCTATTTGTTAAATGATCGATAAGCGGATCTTCTTTTACTCTAATCCGTTGAAGCTGGATGAGAGCAAAAATCATTGCAAGGATCAAAATTCCAACTAATAGCCAGCTTTGTACGATCAAAAACCATCCAGAAGCTATAAGGAGGAGGAGTGCTAAACATCCGATAAAGAATGAACGTTGATTCTTCTCTTGCTTAAACTCATTTTTACGAATTTGAATTTGATTTACTATTTGTTGCTGTTCATTTTTAAGGTGTGTACGGTTTAATGATTCACTTTTGGCAATTTCATTATCTAGCGAAGTCCTTTCCTCATCAGATAATATATCTTTTTGAAGATCGCCGATTTTCCATTCAGATTCTTCTAATGCACGCCTTGCAGATTCAAATTGATCATCTAACAAGTTCTTTCGTTGTTTGAGCTGGTGAGCCTCAGCAATAACCTTTTTAATTGCTTCCTTAATTGGAACAGTTGCGTGGATTGTAACCATTTGTTCTTCTTTTAGATGAGGATATAACCTTTGTTTATACAGTTGGATTTCGTGATGAACCTGTTCAATTCTTTGCTCCTTTTGGAGACTATTTTTCTTTTTCTCTTCATAAAGCGGCAGTTGTTCACGTAAGGATATAATGACAGGCTGTAATTGTAATACCTCCTGCTTGACTGAAAGTTCTTCTTCTTCACGCTTAATTTCTTCATATTTACTCCGTAACGAGTGCAGCTGTGCCTCCATTGGTTGAAGAGTAACGACATAATACTCAAGTTGTTGTAATCCATCCTCAGGGAATCCCTTTGTATCTGGAAGAATCTGCAATTGTTCTTTACACCATTCTCTTTCCCTTACAAGAGGAAGAACAGATTGGATCTTTTCAAGTTCTCTTTGCTTTTGATCTAATTGCTTCTTAGTTAAAGCCAATGAAGTAAGCTGTTCTTCTAAAGAATCTCTCTTTATGATAAGTTGTTGATATTCATTGTTTTTCCGTTTCGCCTCGTGAAGCTGTGTATGACTGTCTTTTAACTTTGCAAGTCCCTCATTTAATATTGGCCTTTTTCCACTTGGCTTAAAAATCATTTCTTGTTGTTTCATCAGCGCATGTTCGATTGTAAAAAGAGCCTCTGCTCCATAAATACTTGAGAGAAAAAGAAATTTCCCAATATGATCAGAATTCATTTTTTGAATTTGTTGAAGTCCATGTATGTCAAAGGAGAATATCGAACGATATGTATCACGATCAATCCCACTCAGTATTGTTTGTAAATACTCATCCCCATCCACAACTTCTCCATCTTCAAATTCAATTCTTACTTGTCCACCAGTTTTACCATGCCGTCTAATTATTTTTAATTGAGTGTTATCATCAGTGCGAATCACTATATAACCGCCATAAGCTTTCCCTTTTTTGGGCTCATAACGATTTTCACTTTGTTGTTTCGTTGGAAAGCCAAAAAGGATACTATGAATAAATGACATGATCGTTGATTTACCTGCTTCATTTTCACCGTAGATGATTTGCAAGTGGGAATTCTCAAATTTAAAGCATTGATCCTCAAACTTTCCATATCCATCAATCTTTAGTTCTACAATTTTCAACTCATCTCACCTCACTTTGAATCATTTTGCTGCAGAAGCTCTCTATGAAGAAGTTGCTCGGCTTCTTTTAATAGCTGCATCTGTTCTTCCTGACTAAATTCTGTTATATATTTTCTATAAATATGGTGCTGTGTGAGGGGCTCAATAACAGCATCAAATGATTGATAGTTTTCAACTGTTGTGTGTAAATCTGTGAAAAATGATGCGAGCTTATGTTTTTCTCCAATGGGTTGCAAAGTTTCGTTTTGAATTTTTACGGTCCATACAAAATAATTGTTTTCACCTTCTGCTTCATTGATAACTTCCATAAGATCTTGAATGGTTTGTGAAAATTGTAACGAGTCTGCCAAGTTTCCTGTTCCAGTAAGAATAATTGTTAAACAAGTAGAATGTTGTTTTTGTCGATACTGTTCCTTGTGACTCTCACATTTCTTTATTAACTCAGAAATATGACCGATTCCGTTTATCGAGATCTCAACCTCTTCCCATATCACCTCTTGGGCAGGAATAAACGAAGCAGTAGAGTCTTCACCATTCATTTCTACATGATAAAACCCTTTTTCACCTAATTCTTTTCGGTGTCGGCCTTGAATATTTCCAGGATATGCAATAATCGGGTTGTTTTTATGTAAAAGCTGACGTTTATGAATATGCCCTAAAGCCCAATAGTCAAAATCCTTCGTGATAAGTTCATTTACCGTAAAGGGAAAATAAACATCATGCTCGTTATTTCCTTCAATTGATCCATGAAGCATGCCAATATGATAAACAGATGTGTGATCTTTTTTCATATATTGTTGTGTCATATTTTGGGTAACGGAACGAGATGGATAACTGTAGCCATAAATATAAGCAAGGGGAATCTTATTTTTCTCGAAAACTTTCATTTCTACTTGTTTACTAGAAAATACGTGAACATTTTCAGGCCACTCTAGATCAAGCCATTTCCCCCCCATATGATCATGATTTCCATGAATAACATATACATCGATCCCAGCTTCATGCAGTCGTTCAAATTCCTTTTTTAATTTCAGCTGTGCTTTTAAACTTCTTTCCTCTTCGTCATATAAATCACCAGCAAGCAAAACAAAATCTACCTGCTCGTTTATTGCATATGTTATTAATCTTGAAAATGCTAAAAATGTGCTTTCCCTCATTTTTTCAAACAAACGAGTTGGTAGATGTTTTAATCCAACAAATGGACTATCTAAATGCAAATCTGCAGCATGGATGAATGTAATTGAATCCTTCATAAATGTCCCATCCTTTAACTTTCTCCAATATGTATACATATTCATTTTACCATCGATAAAATACGAATGCACGTTCTGCAAGACCTGAATGTCCATATTTTTATTAATTTGTTATTAGATTAGTTATTGACATTATTTTACTAGTCATTTGCTATATCAATAAGGATATATATCAGTAACCGATATATCATAAGTGGATATAATAATTTACTGATATCTAAGAGGACCACACATTTGTTTAAAAAAGATCCTTTATCAACTAAGGCTTTAACTGATTCTACTTATTACATTTTATTATCACTTCTCGAGCCAAGACACGGTTATGCACTAATGAAGTATATTAAAGAGTTAACAGACGGATATTTTACTATTGGTCCTGCAACAATGTATACGCTAATAAAAAAGTTACAGGATCAACAACTAATAAAGCTTTTTAAAGATGAACATGACCGTCGAAAAACATATGTTGCAACAGAAGAAGGACGACGAGTTTTACAAAATGACTTAAAGAAAAGGCAAGAAATGGTCACTCACGGAAATCTTGTTATTCAATTATCAGAAGTGAAGAATCATAATGACTCATAGTAAGAGACGTTATATGTTATTGTCATATGGCCTATCCTTTAGTAAGAACGAGAGTATGAAAAATCTAAGTGATAAATCAGCACAAGGCTGGTTTCTTGATTCATTTACTCCACTAGGGTTTCGATTGAAACAAGGTGAACCAAAACGAACCTTTTTGTGCATACTTTTATCGAATTTGGGCCTTCATCGGCTGAATGATGACCTTTTTGTGCATACTTTATCGAATTTGGGCCTTCATCGGCTGAATGAAGACCTTTTTGTGCAGCTTTTATCGTGATTGGGCCTTCATCGGCTGAATGATGACCTTTTTGTGCAGCTTTTATCAAAATTGGGCCTTCATCGGCTCGATGAAGACCTTTTTGTGCATACTTTTATCGAATTTGGGCCTTCATCGGCTGAATGAAGACCTTTTTGTGCAGCTTTTATCAAAATTGGGCCTTCATCGGCTCGATGAAGACCTTTTTGTGCATACTTTTATCGAATTTGGCCCTTCATCGGCTCGATGAAGACCTTTTTGTGCATACTTTTATCAAAATTGGGCCTTCATCGGCTCGATGAAGACCTTTTTGTGCATACTTTTATCGAATTTGGGCCTTCATCGGCTGAATGAAGACCTTATTGTGCATACTTTATCGAATTTAGGCCTTCATCGGCTCGATGAAGACCTTTTTGTGCATACTTTTATCAAAATTAGGCCTTCATCGGCTCGATGAAGACTTATCTATTCAGTTGATTATCAACATGTGACAGAGGAAACCCAAGTGGATTATGAACGTGTATTTATAGCTGGGGGGCTGGACATATGGATACGGAGTGGGTAATATTCATATTTTTTCTGCTAATCCAGGAACAAAAAAACCATTTATTCAGATTCTCCCTCAAAAGTGGAAAAATATAAAAATGGAATTGGGGTACTAGGAAAAATCCCTTTTTTGTAATAATTGCACTCCTATTATTAACACTTGTACAAAATTTCATTATCCAAAAGGATACATCTCTCATTTTTGTCAATATCGTTACTACTTTGACGACTGCATTGCTTATTATTGGAGTACCTGTAATGATGACATATCTTGCTTTTTTTATCAGACAGAGAAAAGCCATCGATAGATCATAAACTTTAAGAGTGGGGGGAAGTAATATCTTAATTACTTCCCCCCACCCTTATTTCTTAATCTTTACTTATCCTTCGACAACATTAACGCTCTTTTCAAGTCTTTAAAAGATGAAGATTTGCCGTAAATAAGGACGCCGCCCTTATATACACGAGCTCCAAAAATAGCTAAAAGGATGATTGACACAAGAAGAACCGTGATAGATAACCCTATTTCCCAAGCAGGGATATTTAACATTCCTACCCTTAAAAACATAATCATTGGTGTAAAAAATGGTATGTATGAGCTTATTGTTATAAAAGGTGCAGCCGGATTTGACAGCCCAAACATAGCAATCATAAATGCTGCAACAATTAAGAAAATCATTGGTGAGATTAATTGCTGAACATCCTCAATTCTACTTACAAGTGAACCAAGGAAAGCAGCTAGTGTTGCAAATAGGAAGTATCCCAGTATCAAATAAATCCCTGCATAAACGAATGTTGAAGTGGGAATGGCACTAAATCCTAATGCGCCGCCTGTCATCGCATTTAATTCATCGATTTTTGCACTAATTGATGCATAACCGACACCAAGTATAACGAGCATTTGTGTAATGCTTAATAATCCAATTCCAATTAATTTAGCGAACATTTGCTTTACTGGGGATACACTTGAAATCAAAATTTCCATAACCCTTGAAGATTTTTCCGTCGCTACCTCTGTAGCAATCATACTTGCGTACATGATCACCGAAAAATAAATGACAAATAATAATACATAAACAAGCCCTCTTGCTTGGTTTAATTCCTCTTCCGTTTTCGCATTATCTTCAAGAGCCACTTTGTGCAGCTCAACAGGTGTGAATAATTGGTTTAACTCATTCGAATTTAAACCCAGCTGTTCTCTTCCTATGTCTTGCTTTGTCTGTTGAAGAATTTGTTCGATTTGCGTGTATACTTGACTATCTGTCATTAACAATGTTTTTACAGTTGCTGTTAACTGTTGATGGGGATCAGATGATAAAATAATCATTCCATCTACTTTTTCTTCTTGCACTTGTTCATCTAGTTCAGCTTCTGATAATGTAGATTTTTTAATATGAATTGGTATTCCTCTTGCTGTAATATTTGTTTCAAACTTCTCATAGTATTCATTTGATTCATCAAGGACAGCGAACGTTTTAACTTCATCACCCTTATTAAAAGCCTCTATGATAGTAGAAATATTTGATAAACCTAAAAGAAGCAATACTGTTATGAATGTAGTGATAATAAATGATTTCGTTTTTATTTTACTTAAATATGTATGTGCAACCATTATCCAAAACTTATTCATATGATGCACCTACCTTCGCTATGAAAATATCATTTAAGGAGGGTTCTTCAAGGGCAAATTTACGGACAAAGCCTTTGTTTTGAAGCGCTTGAAAAATAACACTGGATACTTCCTCACTTTGAATTTGCAACTCTGCTCCTTCAGTCGTTTTCTTGAATTTTGTCACACCTGGTATATCTTCAAGAAAGTTCATATCAAAATCACCTAGTACAAATACATTTTTCTTTCCAAAGGATCGTTTTATCTCCCGAAGTGAACCATGCAAGACAGGCTTTCCTTTATGCATAATGCATAAATGCTGACAAAGTTCTTCAACATGCTCCATTCGATGACTTGCAAATACGATCGATGTTCCTGACTCTTTTAGATCAATAACAGCTTTTTTTAAAAGCTCTACATTTACTGGATCAAGTCCACTAAATGGTTCATCTAAAATAAGAAGCTTCGGCTTATGGATAACAGCAGCGATAAATTGAATTTTTTGCTGATTCCCTTTTGATAGCTCCTCAACCTTTTTATTTGCATACTCAGGTACTTTAAACCTTTCAAGCCAATAATCCATCTCATGTAAAACTGCTTGCTTTGTCATCCCTTTTAATCTACCTAAATAAATAAGCTGATCCTTTACCTTAAGCTTTGGATAAAGACCGCGTTCCTCTGGTAAATAACCGATTAAATCACTTTCATCATATGTAATTTTCTTGCCGTTCCATGTTATTGACCCATCGGATGGATTTAACAACCCTAAAATCATACGAAAGGTAGTCGTTTTTCCAGCACCATTGGCTCCTAGAAATCCAAATATTTCTTGATCAGGAATGGATATCGATAAGTGATCAACCGCTGTATGTGGGCCAAATCGTTTTGTAACACCATCAAATTTTAAACTCATGATCATCCTCCTCTACTTTAGAATTACGAATCCCCTATGAAAAGGTTTCATACAAATGAAGGAAAAAGCAGGATAAGTAAGAATTTTATATACATAAACTATTAAGGGGGTAGTGGTAAATGTGTATGTACTATTTAACAGCTTTCGACAAAAATGGAGAAAAACTTTTAGATGAAAGCTTTGAAGCTCAAACTGATAGGGAAGCAAAAGAAATTGGCGAGAGAAAACTGAAAGAGAAAAACTTATTTAAAAAAACACATCGATGTACGTCTTCAGCTGGAAAACTTGTATTATTTGGACGGTGATTAGGAAAGGGCCGATCCATTCGAATCAGCCCTTTCTTTATCTATCATCTAGCATGCGCGCCTTATGCCTGTCAGGGCTAACCAAGGCGCTTCCGCTTTACTTGTCTAGCTCCAGCGCCTAGCCCCTCGGGGTCATAAGTCACTCATAATTGAAGGCAAAGTACACCTTCTATCCATGCGCGCCTTATGCCTGTCGGGGCTAACCAAGGCGCTTCCGCTTTTCTTATTTCCCACTAAAATGTGGGATCCGCTTCTCTAAAAAGGCGGCGACTCCTTCACGATGATCCTCAGTATTTCTCATTTCTAGCTGATTCATTGTTTCTAAATTAAGTGTTTCTACTAAATGCTGCAATTCTTGGGTACTATAAATCATTTTTGAAGCAATCATCGCCTGTATAGGGCGCGCTTCCATTTTAGTTTTCATAAAAGTCAATTGTTCTTCAATATCTCCCTCATATATCTCATCAACAATCCCTAGCTGTAATGCGTCGTTTGCAGGTATCGATTTTCCTTCCCAAATGATTTGTTTGGCTTTATGTTCTCCGAGTCTTTTCTTTAAGAAAAAGTGACCTCCTCCATCAGGAACAAGACCAATGTTAATGAAATTCATTGCTACCTTCGCACTTTTTTCAAGTTTTACATAATCACATGCTAATGCAAGGCTTAGTCCTAAACCAGCAGCTGCTCCATTAATAAAACTAACCGTTACAGCTTTCATTGTATAAAGGGTTACAATCATATTTTTTATTTGATCCATAACAGGGTGGAACATCGATTCATCTGTGCTTGATAGCATTGTCTTTAAGTCTCCGCCTGAAGAGAACACCCTGCCTTTTCCTGTTATAAACAATAGATTTACACTGGAAGCAGCAACCTCTTTTAGAGCTTTTGTAATCTCATCTATCATTTTTATATTCATTGCATTCATTGATTCTGCTCTGTTTAAAAATAAAGTAGCTGTCTTCCCCTCGATAACTAATTCAACCGTTTTATATTGCATTCATCTTCACCCCTTATTATTCTATAAAAATATTAATTCGGAAAAGTGTTATATAATTCCTTCTTTTTATATATGAAACAAAGCTTCTAGTCATTCACTTAACTAAATGATAAAAAGGAAAATTTTTTCTGAATTATATAAGAAAAATAGAATACCCCAAACGAGATAAATATAGTACTATGGGAAATAAAAAGCTAAATCGCTACGGAAGGAAGTTCCATTTTGATAGAAACATTATTAGTAAATTTCCTTTTTTTACTTATTCCCGTCCTAATCTTTCTGTTATTCTTCGAAGATAGAATTAAATATTATAATAAACCCATCATGCTCTCCCTCTCATCCGTTTCGATGATCTTATGTATGACCTATCCTATTTACTTAGATAGCGGGTTTATTTTTGATTTACGGTATATTCCCTTTATCATTGTGGCTCTTTTTGGAGGTTACAAAAATGCTTTTATCCTTTATCTTATTCTCAACATCTATCGCTTTATTATTGGAGGAGACGGTTTTATTCCATCGTTTCTGTTTTCGACCTTCATTTTTGTGCTAGTTTATATAAGTAGTAGAAAATATGTTCAATTACAATCACGAGCTAGAATTTCCCGTGCAGTACTCATCTCTTTTTGCACTATGATGTTCTATCTTGTCACATTAAGTTTACAAACATCATTAAATCAAGAATTTTGGACATTGTCTTTTTATGCGCTAACAACACATGTCGTGATGATGTTAATCCTAATGATCTTAATTGAGAGAGTTATCTCGAATATGGAAACAAGGGAAGCATACCTGCACTCAGAAAGATTACATGTAATCAGCGAGTTAACGGCAAGTGTTGCCCATGAAATAAGAAATCCCCTTACTGTGACTAACGGTTTTCTGCAGTTATTAAAACGATCAGAAACGATTTCGCCATCAGAGAAAAGCTATATCGAGTATTCATTGCTAGAATTAAACCGAGCAGAAAAAATTGTGAGTGATTTCCTTGCATTTTCAAAGCCTCAATGTGAAAACATGCTGAACTCAAATTTTAAAGATGAAACAGATTATACACGCAACATTTTATTGCCTTACGCACACATGCATAAAGTTGATATACAACTCACCTTTCAAAATACGTTGATGAAAAAAATCGATAAAAATCAGATTCAACAATGCTTAATCAATCTATTTAAAAATGGAATTGAAGCGATGAAAGAGGATGGCGGTATCCTTTACATTGATGTTTCCGAGCAAAAGAAAAAAATAATCATTAAGATTAAAGATACTGGTGTCGGTATGACAGAAGAAGATATCTCACTTCTAGGTAAGCCATATTATTCAACAAAAAAACAAGGAACTGGTCTTGGTATGCTTATGGTTTATAGTACAATCCATAAACATAGGGGCCACATCGATGTAGAAAGTGAAAAAGGAAAAGGTACTACTTTTACAATAACATTTCCTTTATAATTCAAATAAAGATAAAATAACGCCCAAGAATATGGGCGCTTTTTTATCTTTATGACACGTAACATTCATATACAAAGTCAATACATTATTTAACTTTGAAACTTAGGAAGCCATCATCAACAGGTATTGTTTGCCCATTAATTGCACTAGCACCTTCACTAAATAAAAACACTACGACACTTGCGACTTTCTCAGGTTTAATAAGCTTTCCACGCATATGCTGGGCTGCCAGCATATTTTTCATCTCTTCATTATTTCCAAGTATCGGAGTATCAATAAACCCTGGTGCTACACCGACAACGCGAATACCATAATGGGCTAATTCTAATGCACCTGATTTAGACATCATGACAACAGCGGCTTTCGCTGCATTATAATTAAAGCTTCCAATTGCAGCGGCAGTTCCATAAATAGATGCTGTATTTACGATGGTACCCTTTACATCTAATTCAACCATCTTTTTCGCTCCGTAGTACATTCCATAATATACACTATGTTGGTCAACATCGATTACACGATGATATGACTCTGGGTCCATTTCTAAGAAAGGCTTTACTAGACCTATGCCAGCATTGTTAAAGATTCCGTTAAACGTCCCGTATTTCTCAACCGTCCAGTCAATTAGAGCTTTCACTTCTTCTCCCTTAGATACATCGATCTTATAAGAAGCAGCAATACCAGAATTAGCTTCAACTTCCGCAACTACTTCCTTTGCTCCATCTTCATTAAAATCAGCAACAACGACTGAAGCACCCTTCGCCGTTAACTGCTTGACCGTTTCTTTTCCAATACCGCTTGCACCACCAGTTACAATAATTACTTTACCGTTTAATTCTGTCATCATGTATAACTCCTCTCTAAAGATCAAATAAAATCTTTCATATTCTAACTCTTACCCAAATCGGAGACTATTAATCCGTATAGTGAACGAGTACTTACAATTTTTATATAATGGCTGTTTTAGCAAACTTTGTTGCTATTTACTTAGTAGTGCGGAGTGGTTGATTGCAGCGAGAGATGCTCGCTTTCCGCTCCAATCAACCTTAAATAGTTTTTTGCTTAAAAAACTACTTAAAAACAACAATCTTTTAGAAAAGAGCCTATATAATAAAGCGAGACTTTACCTACTCTGAAATGGACATAAGCCCTATTTTTTATTATTTGTATTTTAAGTTTCTCATAAGGACGGATTGAGAACCTCATTTGTCACCTCTTGAAAATTTCTCTCTTCGTAAAATCTGAGTGCAAATGAAAAACTACTAATTTAACCTAAAAAAACAAGTGTTAAACCCCTTGCAGTTTTACACTTGTTTTTTATGTTTTTTCACGTATTTGAACTACTTACTAAATATAAATAGTTACCTCTTAAACAATTCTTCTAATATCTTGATTTTTTCTTCCGTATAATGCTCAAATCCATCATTATATGATTTAGGATCTTTTGGATTCGCGAAATGTATAATTTTCCTTGTTACAGGGTCAACAAATTTACTTGCTGCACCACAGCCGATGCCGATAATTGTTTGTTGCTCCTCCATGATCATAATATTATAGATACTATCTTGCCCTTTTAATGCATACCCAACGTTTTCTAAGTTTCCAAGAATATTTTTTTGACGATATAAATAGTATGGTGCATAGCCATGTTCATTCGTCCATTCCACAGCATGATCCATCATCGTACTTATTTCCTCACGACTAGCTACTTTATATTTATGTTTATTTTTCGTCATTTCTGATGCACGTTTAAAAGATAATGTATGAACAGTCAATGATTCTGGCATAAGCTTAGCAGATTCCGATAGTGAGTAATCAAATTCTTCCACACCTTCGCCAGGTAAGCCAATAATTAAATCCATATTGACATTATTCATACCCATGCTTCTTGCCAAGTGAAACTTTTCTATTGTTTCTTCAACTGTATGATGACGCCCGATTGCTTTCAATGTCTCTTGGATATACGATTGCGGGTTAATGCTTATACGGTCAATTTTCCATTTGTTTAAGACATCAAGCTTTTCCTTCGTTATCGTATCAGGTCTTCCTGCTTCAACCGTTATTTCTCTGATATTTTCTACATCTGGAAAAGATTCTACCATTTCCTCGTAAAGCATATCCATTTCTTCTGCTGATATACTTGTAGGCGTCCCTCCACCATAATAAACCGTTGTAATTTTAATTCCTTTTTCCTTTAACCAATGCCCAATTTCCTTCATTTCATAATGCAATCCACCTAGAAATGAAGTGACAGATCCCTGGCGGCCATTTATAGCATAGGCAGGAAACGTACAGTATGCACATTTAGTTGGACAAAATGGAATCCCTACATAAATACTCACTTCATTTGAAAGGGAGTCAAGGTCCGGTATAACCTGTAATTGCCGATCGACAATTTGTTTCATAAGCTGAACTTTTTCATCTGAAAGAAGATATTCTTCTTTAAACATACGATGAATCTCCAGCTCAGACATACCCTCTTGTCTTTTTTTATGATATAGCTTAGTAGGTCTGACACCTGTAAGAATACCCCACTTTTGAATCATTCCTGTATAATCTTGAAGGATCGTTAAATACACATATGAGAGTGTATTCTTCACTTGTCTTAATCGATCCTTGCCCTCTAAGTGAGCCTGTAGCTGTTTTTCTCTTGTTGCTGTAAATTCCTTCCCATCTTCCGTACGCAAATACCCTTTAATCCAAATACTTCCATTTGTCTCTTCAAATAAAAACTCTGCTTCAAGGGTTGAATCACCTTCTGTAAAGCAGAGCTCAGTTTCTTCAAAAAATAGATTCCCTATTAATCTTAATGGTCTATGGAAACGCTCATCATCTATACCTTTAATATATATTTTCATTTGTAATCACCTTATCTTTAATAAAAACTTCTTTAAGTGTACAAAAAAAATCCCGTACCGGTCAATGTTAGATGTTAGGAATACGTACTGCGTTCCAAAAAGTCAAATCCACTTATGAACAGGAGCTGGTCTAGCTTTTGAAATAACTTTTGTCATATTCTTATTTAGGACAAACATACAATGATACAAACACTAAATGAATTTGGAGGCAGCAACCGTTGAAAAAAATTGCTCCTATTTTTATGGTCCTTGTATTAATAGCTATCATTGGATACTTTGACTCTCCTTTATTTACTGAAAAGGAAGATGCGATCTCAAGAATCCCTATGCCAACAGATGAAACAGCTTCAGCAAATGCTTCAAATGAGCAATCTACCGAAGAGTCACAACAGCTACCACTATTAGAAACAAAGCTCGTAGATATTACAGAGGAGGATGGATTTGTTGTAGAAGTGTATCGTGAATATGAAGTGATTAAAGATGAAGAAGGTAATATAATTGAAAGTACACCAACAGAAAATTATCAGTATTTAAAATATAAAAAATAGACTAAAGAGAACATAAAATGGTTCTAATTTCAATAAAAATACCTTATTATGCTGATTTTCCCATAAAAAAGAGCCTATCTTAATTAAAAATAGGCTCTTTTCCTCTTTCACTTCTTTGTAGAGGTATTCCATTTTAGGTTAAGAAAAAAACTGTGAAAACAGATTTATTCTTAACTATTTATCCGATTTCTTAACCTTCACGGTCAATCGTTAGCTGGACTGCTCTGTTTTAAGCCACCTTCTTAATCCGTAACTTATATATTACAATCAGCAAAATAAACCAAGCAGGTGTTATGAACAAGGCAACTCGTGTATCCTCAGCAAGTGCCAGCACGACAAGAACGAATGCTAGGAAAGAAAGAATTAAATAATTGGAAAATGGATAAAGTGGTAATTTAAAAGTATTCACTTTCGCTAGATCTGGTCTTGTTTTACGGTATTTCAAATGGCTAATGACAGTAATTCCCCATATAAAGATAAAACATACAGTAGAAACACTTGTAATCAGCGTAAATACTCCTTCTGGCATGAGATAGTTCAAAACAACTCCAATTAGAATGACAACTGTTGAAAAGAACAGTGCATTAGAAGGTACCTTACGGGAAGTAAGTTTTGTAAATGGTACTGGTGCATTTTTTTCTTTTGCAAGTGAATATACCATTCGGCTAGTGCTAAAAATGGCGCTGTTACATGCAGAAGCTGCAGATGTTAGAACAACAAAGTTGACGATACCACCTGCTGCAGCGATACCAATCGCCACGAAAACTTGGACGAATGGGCTTTCTGTTGGATTAATGGCGTTCCATGGATAAATACTCATTATGACAATAAGAGCGCCAATGTAGAAGATAATAATCCGAATAGGGATATTATTAATTGCTTTAGGAATTACCTTTTCTGGATCTTCCGTTTCTCCAGCTGTAAGTCCAACAAGTTCAATACCCACAAACGCAAATACGACCATTTGGAATGATAGGATAAATCCATTTATACCATGAGGGAACATGCCGCCGTGACTCCATAAATTCGTGAAACTAGATGGTCCTGAAGGAGTAGAAAAGCCTTTAATAATCATGAAAATACCGATTATTATTAGGGCTAAAATAGCAATGACCTTAATTAATGCGAACCAGAATTCCATTTCACCAAAAAGTTTTACCGTTGCAAGATTCATAAATAACAAGAGGACAAGCGCAATTAGCCCTGGCATCCACTGTGGTACAGCAGGAAACCAATACTGTGTATAGAGTCCAACTGCTGTTAAGTCGGCCATTGCGATTGAAATCCAGCAAAACCAATAAGTCCAGCCGGTGATAAATGCTGTCATATTCCCTAGATAATCTTGTACAAAATCAACGAAAGAATGATACTCCAAATTCGATAGGAGCAGTTCTCCAAGTGAGCGCATGATTAAAAAGCAAATGATGCCTGTAATTATATAAGCAAATAATATCGACGGACCTGCTAAATGAATAGATTTTCCTGCGCCAAGAAATAATCCTGTTCCGATAGCCCCGCCAATTGCGATTAATTGTACGTGCCTATTTTTTAAACCTCTCTGCAATTTTTGTTCTTGCATATGATTTCCCACTCTCTGCTTTTCTAGGTTGTTTGAAATATATCGTGATGTAATTTCTTCAATAATCGGAAAATCACCATTCATTATCCCGATAAAATTTTATCATACTCTCAGTTAATTTTACAGTATGGAGAAAACGCTTACATTAACTTTAAAAATAAGCTTATTTATAAACTAAATGCTCCAATCATCGAAATAAAAAATGCGTTTCTAATTTTTTCTAGAAACACATTTCGTTTTATTATGAATATCTCTTTTTGAAATTGATCTTCACGCCAAAAAAGCAGCAGTATATACCAATATACTCTTCCCTGACAACTCAATTAGGGAGAAATTCATTAATCCATATTAATCTCTTTTTGTGTCCCTACATTAAGTGTTTGTTTTTTCATAACGATCACAAATAAGCTTGCTAATGCACAAAAGATTCCTGCAAGAAAATAGGCCCAAGTATAGGAGTTAAATAGTTTATAAATTAGTCCTCCACCATAAGCTGCTACGGCTGCACCAGCCTGATGTGCTGCAAATATCCACCCATAAACAATTCCACTTTTCTCAACCCCGAAGATCTGCCTTGAAATACTGATCGTTGGCGGAACAGTTGCTATCCAATCTAATCCATAAAATATTGAAAAAATAACTAATAGAATAATAGAACCTTCATTAAGTGCAAAAGGTAGTAATAGTAGTGATGCTCCTCTTAGACCGTAATACCAAAACAATAGCCAGCGGTTATCAAAACGATCTGATAACCAGCCTGATAAAGTTGTTCCAATTAAATCAAATATACCCATGAAGGAAAGCAGAGAAGCTGCTGTAACAATTGGAATGCCGAAACTAATACAATATGATATGAAATGCGTCCCTATCAATCCACTCGTTGAAAGTCCACAAATAAAAAAGCTTCCTGCTAATAGCCAAAATTCTTTCACTCTCACCGCTTCTTGCAAAGAATGAAAAGCCATTAGAATAGGGTTTTTCTTATGCAGTACACTAGATTCTTGTATTTCTTCATCCATGCCATATGGAAAAGTGCCAGCTTCTTTCGGTGTGTTTTTCATAAAAAATAAAATAATAACGAGCATAATAAAGCTAAGAATCGCAATTAAGCAAATCGCCCACCGCCACGAATAATCCTCTACAATGATCGCTAATACAGGCAGCAATAATAACTGACCAGTCGCCGTACTTGCTGTTAATATACCAACTGCAAGCCCTCTTCTCTTTACAAACCAACGATTTGACACATATGTACTCAAAACAGTTAAAAATAAACCTGATCCCAATCCTATAATAATTCCCCAAATGACAACAAGTTGCCACGAATGCTCCATATAAAAAGTAAGAATGATTCCTACTAACATAGTTGCCATCGCATAAATCATCATTTTCTTTAAACCAATAACTTCGATTAATGCGGCCATAAATGGACCTGATAGTCCATATAAAAACAGACTTATCGCAAATGCTAAGGAAATAACGGAGCGATCCCATCCGAATTCATTTTCAAAAGGGACAATAAATACCCCTGATGATGACCTGACAATACCAGCTACAATAATAGAAAAGAATGCAATAATTAATATAATCCAGCTATAATGAATCCGATTCAGGACCATGTTTTTCACAGAAATACCTCCTTGATGACACACGCTAAATGGAAATGATATTGTAGGCTTGACAACTTAAACAACGTTGCCAGTTTCACCATACAAGCCAGCTTATTCTATTTACATAAAATCAAAATAATAACGAATGACATGAAAAAACACCGGTGCTGTATATGTTAAGCTATCTACTCGATTCAAATAGCTTTCTTTTAATGTATCGAATTTTTCACGATCTCCTATTAACAAATCTCGCTTTAATACTGAGATTGTTAAACTTCCAAAAAAGCCGCTTAAGCTAATGAGTACACCTGATAAAATACCAAATTTCAAATCAAGTGGTGTTAAATAAGGATAAATGAGGAATGAAACAATCGTTGTTACAATAGCTGCTCCGATAAACCCTTCCCATGTAATCGTAGGATTTGCTGACGGCACAACTTTTCGTTTTCCGATATACAATGAAATGAGATAATGGATAACATCATTCACTTGTGTTAAAACGACTAAGAAAAGCACAAGGTTTGCACCATACTCCGGTGTCGCAAATTGATAATACGCTAAGTGACTTAGCCCAAATACCATCAGCATTAAACCCCATTGGGTTGAACTCACTGAACGCAGAAAACCGCTTGTTCCTTTTCCTAATAGTCTTGGTAATGGTAAAAATAAAAACACATAAAGTGGTATAAAAACAATAAACATCCCATACCATCCTATATAGATCCAATAAAATTGTAATGGAATCGCAAGGTATGCCCATAGAAATAATCGCCGATCAGCTTTCCTCGTTTTTTTCATCATCGAAAAATATTCTTTTAACCCAAAGAAGCAAAGCACCATCAACGAAAGTAACGAAACAACTGGATTAAATAGTGTAGCTAAACAAAAAACAACAAACATTCCCCACCATGTTTTCACACGTAATAAAACAGCGGAAAAGTCCTTGTTTGGTTCTGACTTTTTCATGACAAAAAACACAATATTAACAAATGTCAATCCTAAAAAAATGATAGCCAATGTCCAGAGAGTTGTAACCACGTACCACACCTACTTAAGATAAAATAAATATAAAATAAAGCCACTAAGAATATTGTATACTTAAGGATAGAATAAACTGGAAAATTATTAAAGAGGGAAATCTATGATACATAAAAGTTATGTTTATATCTTACTGACAGATACGGGGACATTGTTTACAAAATCAATTAAAAAATATACAAAGGCTCCTTATAACCATGCCTCCATTTCTTTTGATCCTGAGTTAAACGATATGTATAGCTTCGGGCGGAAAAAACCAAATAATCCGATGCAAGGAGGATTTGTTAAAGAAGATATTTTTACTGGTACTTACAGTAAGTACCCAAATACAACTTGTGTGATTTATAAGTTAGAAGTAACTGATCGTGATATTGAAAAAATGAAGCGTGTGTTAAATATATTTATTAAGAATCAAAATAAGTTTCTCTACAATTTGATTGGTGTGTTAGGTGTATCAATAAATGAGCCAGTTGAATTTAGCAATTCCTACTTTTGTTCGCAATTTGTAGCAGAAGTATTTCATCGCTCCGGAATTAAGCTTTGGAACAAATTACCTGCGTTAGTGACACCTGATGATTTTAGAAAAAATGAGCAGCTTCTCTTTGTGTATGAAGGCAAGTTATTTGATTACGAGCCAATAAAAAAACGGATCAAATAGGAATAGGGGATGACTTTATGTCTTCCCCTTCTCATTTATTTACTTATCTATTTTAATTTTTCTTAAGAATTCTTCTCGCTGCTGCTTTCTAAAATGCTCTTTCACCATATAAGCAACACCTTGTTGATTATTAGAACGTGTCACCCAATCTGCTACGCGCTTTACTTCAAATGGAGCATTCCACATTGCAACACCTAAACCTGCTGAAGCAATCATTTCAATATCATCTTCAGCATCGCCAATAGCCACTACTTTTTCTAACGGAATATTAAGATGATTTACAAGAGTGCGTAATCCGTTTTCTTTAGAAACACCCTTCTTTACGATCTCAATTTTCTTCGGTTGATTTACTCTAACATCAACTGTGTTAAAAGCATTAATAATTAACTTTGCTGCCTCTTCCTTTTCCTCTTCTTTAGAAAAATGCACATCAATCCTTGTTCCGGCTACTGGTTCATCACGGAGTGAATCTCCTAATGAATCGACAAATTGAACAGGATAAAACATCGAATCAGATGTATTAAGGATTGATTTACTAAGTAAATTTGATGCTATTTTTCTTCGATTTCCTATCGAAAAACGTTCATGAGTAATTCTAATATTACACTTAAAATTTTCTAGGACTTGAACGAGATTAAACGTCATTTCTTCAGAAATTCTCTTTTCAAATATTGGCTCATCAAGATTCTCAGAAATAAATGCTCCCCCATGTGTAACTAATAAAGTATCTAGTTTTAATGCTCTTGCAAGCTTTTTCGCTGATTGAAAATGCCTGTTTGTGACAAGTGTCACATAAATCCCTTTGTTCTTAACATAGTCAATCGCTTCTTTCGTTGACGGTTGGAGGCGGCCGTTCGAACGAAGCAATGTTCCATCAATATTTAAAGCAAGCAACTGATAATGAGTCACTGTGGTTCCCCCTTCTACAGATGTCAAAACCTATTATGAGGTTATGTCCCTTTCAGTAAAAATAGAACAAAAGTGGGAATATGCGGAGAACTTTGTGGTTGCCGAAGTCCAAACGTGCAAGCTCTCGAACAGCCCAGACATGAATGAGAAGCCTTTTTATAGAAGTTTTGTCTTTATTCCAGAATCGTTAGGCACTGATAAAAGGGGTGTTCTGCTTCTTACCCAACAAAAAAACAGAATAGGCATCGATCCTATTCTGCTTACATTGATTCATCTCATTTAGTTTGTATGTAAGCTTTTAAAGGCTGCCATACATTTCTTCAAGTGGTTTCATAATGATTTTGTTTAACTCTGTTACAACCATACTTAAGCGTTGTTCTGCTGCCATAAGTTGCGCAATTTTATCATGTTGCTGCACAAGCTGAACAGATTTTTGTGCTTGTTGAATTTCTTCTTCTGAAATTTCTTCTCCAGACATTTGCTTTTGTTGTAGGTTTAATTGAATATTGCGGAAGTTTTCGAACATTTTGCTTGCTGATTCATCTGCATTCACTTCATCATAAAGTCGTTTTAACGATTTAAATTCATCACTTTCACGTAAAGCTTTCTCTAAATTGTATGCAACATCATATAAATTTTCTGACATATGATAAGCCTCCCTTCTCATTTTGCCCCATGTTGGCTCTTTCTTTCTTCACTATACCAAACTATGTTTAAAATTGCATTTTATCCTAAAATAATCCGAAAAGTCCATCTTATAACATCCATCAGTGTGTGTTTTCTTTATCTCCTGCTGGTGGTTAGTGTGATATGCCGTTACTAAGGGGGACTATTTAAAATAAGGCTGTTTTCACAAACTTTGTTGGTATTTACCAAGTATTGCGGTGTGGTTGATTGCAGCGAGAGCTGCTCGCTTTTTAGCGGGGCGGGCGCTGAGCCTACTCGGCCTAAATGCCTGCATGAGCTCACCCTGTCCCGATGCTCCCGCAGGGATCTCGCAACCCGCTCCAATCAGCCTTAAATAGGTTTCGCTTTAAAAGCAACAATCTCTTAGAAAAAAGCCAAAAATAAAGAAAATTGCTTATATCCATTTCAATTCCTTACTTCACCTATCTTGTAACAAGATCATACGATACGTTATAGAACACTTGCCTATGAACATCATTGTGCTTGTCCGTAAGGCGCTCAAATGAGGGATTCGTCATGAAATATAAGTCAATTGAGATTTCACCTTTGTTTAATTCATCTAAGCCTTATTTATGTGAAATGAGTGAAAAACTAAGACAGCATCTCGGTCTTCCCAAAAACCTCTCCTCACTGAAAATTAGTTGTGGAATGCATACTGTAACATGTCCAATCGTAATTATAAATAAGGAACGTCTTTGTCTATCAATAAGTGATCAAACCCTCCACGAACTTAACTTGCCTATCCATACGTTTTTCCTAAAAGGAAAACTAGTTGATCCACACCAGCTGCAGCTTGGACCTGTAGTCGGCTTGCTAACAGAAATTAAAAACACAAATCTTGGTGTACGCTTTGGCACAATTCATGAATTTTGTAAGGAACTCGCTTTATATTGTGAAGCAAATGGAATTTTCTTTTATATTTTTTCTTTATCAACATACAGCAAAAAGCATTTAATGGGATTTATTCATCATCAGAATGAATGGATTGAAACGGAGGTTCCTTATCCAGATGTCGTTCATAACCGTATTCATTCCCGAAAACTTGAACGTTCTAAAACCTTTTTACAGGTGACTGCAGAATTGGTTGAGAGAAATGTTCCTTATTTTAATGATCGCTTTTTAAATAAATGGGAAGTTCACCAAATCTTAGCTGCAAATGAACATCTTATCCCATACTTGCCAAAGAGCCGGTTATTAGAAACAAAAGCAGACTTAATGAATATGCTCGCAGATACGAAAGATTTAATTATAAAACCAATTAATGGCAGTCAAGGTAAACGGATTTTTAGGATAATAGAAAAAGAGAATGGAGCATATCTACTTGATTACACAACTTTTTCTGGTGAGATTAAGAAAGAATACGATACATTTCAGCAATTATTTTCTACTCTTTACCCAAAATTAAAAAGAGAAGGATTTCTGCTTCAAGAAACAATTCAGTTACAAAACTATCAAAATCGTACACTTGATTTTCGATTTTTATGTCATAAAAAGGATTTTCAGAAATGGAAAGTATCCTCAGCAGTAGCCAGAGTCTCTGCAGATAACCAGTTTGTTGCAAATTTAGCAAGGGGTGGAGAACTGTTTCAACTAAAAGAAGTGATAAATGAGCTTTATGGTGAAAGTGATAGTCATCATCTTCGAAAACTACTAGCTGAGCTTTCCCTTGAGATTGTTAATGTCATTTGTCTGCATGCAGGTGGTGAATTTGGAGAATTTGGGATTGACCTTGCGCTTGATCAAGATGGCCATCCATGGATTATAGAGGTAAATACGAAACCTTCAAAATCAGAGGATAGCCAAAACACAACAAAAATTCGTCCATCTACACGCGCTATCTTAAATTATTGTTTGTTTCTATCACAGTTCGAAGAGTAGTTTTATTATGTAGTTTGAGAAATGGAGTGTTCGTATTGGAACCAATATCGTTAGGCTTTTTAGTTGTGAATAGAAAACATGAAAATGGTTATACGACAGAACTTGCAAAACGAGGTCAGCAATTTAACATAGAATGTGTTAGGTTTGAACCTACCTCTATTGACCCTTCTACATTGATGATTAGTGGAGAAAAATTTGATTATTCAATACAAAAATGGGTAAGTGACACATTTCCTATCCCTTCTTTTATTTATGACAGATGCTTTTACAATCGAAAAGAATCAATAAAAAAAAGTAAGCCAATTGTTAATTGGCTAAAGAAAAATCCTCAAGTCACCTTTTTAGGATTTGGATTACCAGATAAATGGAGAATTTTTTCTTTGTTACAAAGTGATCCGATCATTAGCAGTTATCTACCTGATACTGAACTCGTTTATCATGCTGAGCAAATACTCCGCCGCTTAAAGATTGATTCTTCATGCCTATTAAAACCTGTCACTGGTTCACGAGGAAATGGAATAATCGCTATAAATCAAACCTCTGAAACGATAACATTGACATACCATAAAGGTTCAGATAAGAAAACAAAGATTTTTTATTCGACAAAAGAACTTTCCGGATGGTGTGAAAAGCTTTTACATCAACAAACCTACATTATGCAACCCTTACTCTCACTATATGATAGCCATGGTTATCCCTTTGATATTCGCTTATTTCTTCAAAAAAATCAATATGGTAAATGGGAGCTAGTCGGAAAAGGTGTTCGCAAGGGCTATTACGGTTCCTTCCTTTCTAATTTAAATGCCGGAGGAGAACCATTAACATATGAAGAATGGTCCTCAAGTTTAACACCAAAACAAAAAGTATTACTTGAAGATGAGCTAAATACAATCATTAACCAATTACCATTACTATTAGAAAATAAATGTCATCGCTTATTTGAAATTGGGATTGATATTGGCTATTCAAAAGACGGGTCCGTTTGGATATTAGACATGAATTCAAAACCTGGCAGAAAAACACTGATTGAAACAAATCCACAATTGGCAGAAAAACTTTATCTTGCTCCATTCCATTATTGTCTTCATTTATTAAAACAAGACAGCCAAAAAGGAGTTGAAATAAATGAATAAACTTTATACCATCCAGACAACAAATTCAACAGATCACAAAATTCACTTACCAATTACAACAACTATATTTGGTCGTATTCATACTGTCTCGTTTGGAACGTTATTTCTTCCTTGTGAAATAACTTACAGTGATGAATTAAATCAAAGTATTCTTTTGCCACAAGAATTAGCTGATCAATTGCATTTTCCAAGTGAGGGAAAAACAAATCTTATCTTCAACGAAGGCACACTACACTTAGGTCCCTTAATTGGCATATTCACTGCTGGATTTACTGAATCAACTCTTCGTCCTATCGGAGAACGTTCACTCTTTTTTGCAAAATTTTTATCCCTTGATCAATCAATTGGACTGTTTACATTTGTATTCGGTGCACATCATATTAATTGGGATGACGGTACAATTACAGGGTATACATATGGGAAGAATGGTTGGCAACAAGGCACCTTTCCATTCCCAAATGCTGTATATGACCGCTTGCCAAATCGGCGTATTGAAAACCATCAAGCACTTAAACTAGTTAAAAAACGGTTAACAGAGGAATATGCGATTCCGTGGTATAATCCAGGCTTTTTTAATAAATGGGCCATTCATAAGCTCTTGATTCAAGATAGTCGTGCTGCAATATACTTACCGGCAACATTCCACACTCCTACTATTAGTCAAATGGAAGAGATGTTAGCAACCTACCAAAGTATATATTTAAAGCCTGCAAACGGCAGTTTGGGTTTAGGTGTCTATCAGATTATGTATTCAAAGGAAGAGAATCAATACTATTCCCGTTACCGAGATGATAAAGAAATTAATCGCTTAAGAAAATATCCTTCGCTCGAACATTTCTTAAAAGCGGCATTTAAAGATAAACTTCTTTCAAGCTATTTAGCGCAACAAGGAATTAAGCTTATTCGGCTAGATGGAAAGCCGATTGATTTTAGGGTGCACACAAATAAGGATGAACATGGAGCTTGGAAGGTAACTGCACTTGCAGCAAAGGTTGCGGGAAAAGGAAGTGTAACGACACATATAAATAATGGCGGAGTTGTAAAAACCCTAGAAGAAATCTATGAAAATCCACAAGAAAGAGTACGTGCCCTTCATGATTTGACAGAGGCAGCGATTATCTTAAGTAAATGCATTGATGATAATATAAAAGGATTTATCGGTGAAATAGGTTTTGACTTTGGTATTGACCAATACGGAAAAATATGGATGTTTGAAGCTAACTCAAAACCTGGAAGATCCATTTTTTGCCACCCAGAACTAAGGGATGCTGATATCCTCTCACGAAAGGCTTCTCTGGAATATGGGTTATTTTTGGCAAAAATGGCCATCTTCCATCCTGAGGAATTGATCCATGAGGAAATATAAGTACTTTCCCCTTGTCGGCATTCTTGCTAGTAAAGGAAAGAAGAACAATACTTTTCGCGGTGAACTAGCTTATTTTAAATCTATTCAAAAGGAACTTATGTCATTTGGGGGATTATCATTTGTTTTCAGAACAGATGATGTACATGAAAATTATGTTAATGGATTTGTCTATTATGAAACAAAAGAAAAATGGGGGAAGATTTCCTTCCCCTTTCCTGATCTCATCTACAATAGAGTTGCTTTAAGAAAAGAAGAACTAACACCTCCGTTTTTAACACTTTTTCATTCATACACTCAACAAAATAAGCCCTTTTTTAATCCGAGCTTTTTTAATAAATGGGATAGTTATCAAGCTCTTTCCAAGTCAAAACGATTAGTACCTTATTTACCTGAAACATGGATGTACACCACCATAACTGATTTATTATCAAAATTAAACATCTATCATTCTCTTTTCCTGAAGCCGGTAAATGGTCATAAAGGAAAAAATATTCATCAGCTTACCTTTGAGAATGGACAATATTCTATTTGGTCAAATTCAAATATGAGCAAGTATACCTATGATGAATTCACGCTATTTTTTGGCAAGCATTGGAAGCAAAATCAATATCTTATCCAAAAAGCCATAAAAACAGATACAATTGATGACTGTAAATTTGATCTAAGAATCCTTTGCATATATGAGAATGGATCCCATAAAATTTCAGGAATTGGTGTACGTAAAGCAGCTAAGAACTCAATTATTACACATATCCCTAACGGGGGCTCTATTGTTTCCTTTCAGGAAGTTAAGCATAAATGTTCTCCCCTTCAGCTAAACTGGTTAGCCGAAACAGTTGGTGCTGAACTTGCAAGATTCTATGGTTTTATTGGTGAATTTTCTATGGATATCGGTTTAACACCAAATGGTAATCCCTTCATTTTTGAAGTGAATTCCAAACCAATGATTTTTGATGAGAATGCGATCCAAACAAATCGAATCACAAGATTAGTAGAGCTCTTCAATGAGTTGGCTAATACTACCATTACATACAAGAAGGATTTTTAATTTTTGCGCCGTATTATTCCTATATATGTAAGAAAGGAATGATAAGGTTGATTACCCACTTCCAATATAAAGCACTATTTAAAAAAGCAAACTTACCTGGATGGCGAATTTCCTTTTATTTTAGGGGAGCACACTACGATGGCATCTATCATAAAAATGGACAAATTGAATGGGGAAGTGTACCTCCTCCTTCAGAAAACGAAACAGACATTCAATCCCAAATCCATGAATTAATGCTATTTCATGTATATGATTAATCAAAAGATCATTTATCTTCTGGGCTTATGACCTTAAGGAAGCTGCTGAACGCTAAACTCCTTAAACGATGCATGATAAAAGAACCTCACGCACAAACTAACGTGTATGAGGAGGTTTTAAGCGATGACCAAAAAAGATGAAGCTGTTAAACAAGATCTAAATTATGAAGGAAAAGACAAAGTATATTTAGATATTGACCGAATGATTAATGAAGGCTTATCCGGCGGCTCCGTTCATATGAGAGATGACACAACAAATATTGAAGAAGCCAGAGATCTAGTACAGGAAGATCCCCCAAATTTAGAAAAGCGCTAGTGCCTTGTTCAGGCCCTGCAAAAACAAATAAGGCTGCAATGATCATTGCAGTCTTTCCTTTTTATCCTACTTATCCCTCAATCATGATCTAGAAATTAAACTTTCATGCTTACAATTTCTTTTTTATAATGAAAGAATCAATGCATAAAAGGAGTAACTGAATGCTAGAAAATCTTATGCGTCATTATAAAGAGGCTTTTACGACAACATATAATCCAAAGGACACAACATATGAATGGTTTCAAACCGAGATTGGACAAATTTTTGGTATTCTTAAAACTTCTTTAAACGATAAAGAAAAAGACCTGCTTTCATCCTTGTTTGTCCCTGTAGTAAATCAAAATAATAGTCACTTTACAGCTGCTCAAAGTAAATGGTTTGATTATTTATTTACAAATACACACACACATCAATGCCCATTACCATCAGAACAAACAACACTACGATTTTACTATTATTATTTAAAACAACCGATAGATGATAAGCAGAGCTTTGAAGAAGCAATTAAGGGTATTATGAATTCGGATCTTGTCATTTGGTTGAGTTACTCACATGGTATTATTATCGAGGAAAAACCTTCTATTCATTTTGAAGTTGAATTATTGAAGGAAGTAACAGCTATGTTAACTGCTGATTTTTATGTAGAGCCTTATTTATATATGGGTCAGTTACAAAAAAACGATCTTGATTTGAAAAATAAATTTATGCTGGAGCAAAACTGCTTCCAAACATTGTTTCACTCCGATATTCGAAAAAAAGCCAGCACTTTTTCTGAAGCATTACCTTCGCTTATTATGGAGGATCCTACTACTATTATCAAAAAAGATATCCTTTCTAATCAAGTAATTGAAGCGCTAGAAGACAAAGAGCTTCTTCAGACGATTGATGCATTTTTATATGCTAATTTAAATGCTTCATCAACAGCAAAAAAACTTTTCATTCACAGGAATAGCCTTCAATACCGATTAGAAAAGCTACTAGAAAAGACAGGGTTGGACATTCGGACATTTTCAAATGCTGCTTTCATCTACATTGCCATCATGCTAGTGCAAAACAGAAGTTAAGATAACGCTTACAAGTTGCACAAAAGAAGTTCTTATTTTTTCATGCAACTTGTACGTTTACACTCTTTCATGAAATCCCTTACAATCTAAGTATATTAAAACGCTTTCAAACCTGGGGAGGAATTATTCATGGCAGAGTTAAAATTAGAAAATATTTATAAAATTTATGACAATAAAGTAACAGCTGTAGAAGATTTTAACCTACACATTAAAGACAAAGAGTTTATCGTATTCGTAGGGCCATCTGGTTGTGGTAAATCTACTACACTTCGTATGGTTGCAGGATTGGAAGAAATCTCCAAAGGCGATTTTACAATAGATGGAAAACGCATGAATGATGTTGCGCCAAAAGACCGTGACATTGCGATGGTATTCCAAAACTACGCGTTATATCCGCATATGAACGTGTATGATAATATGGCATTTGGATTAAAACTTCGTAAATTACCTAAAACTGAAATCGATCAGCGCGTAAAAGAAGCTGCAAAAATTCTTGGCCTTGAGCAATACTTAGATCGTAAACCAAAGGCATTATCTGGTGGTCAACGTCAGCGTGTAGCACTAGGCCGTGCAATCGTTCGTGATGCTAAAGTATTCTTAATGGATGAACCTTTATCAAACCTTGATGCTAAGCTTCGTGTCCAAATGCGCGCTGAAATTTCAAAGTTACACCAACGCTTACAAACGACAACGATTTATGTAACACATGACCAAACAGAAGCTATGACAATGGCTACTCGTCTAGTTGTTCTTAAAGATGGTATCATCCAGCAAGTTGGTACACCTAAAGAAGTATATGATAAGCCAGAAAATGCATTCGTTGGCGGATTTATCGGATCACCTGCAATGAACTTCTTCAAAGGTACCCTTTCAGATGGTAAATTCTCATTCGGTAAGAAATCTGTCACTGTTCCTGAGGGTAAAATGAAATATCTTCGTGAACAAGGCTATGTAAACAAAGAAGTTCTTTTAGGTGTTCGTCCTGAAGATATTCATGATGAGCCAGTTTTCATTGATGCTTCACACGGTACAAAAGTAACTGCTAAAATCGAAGTTGCTGAGCTAATGGGTGCAGAAACAATGCTTTACTCTGAAATTGATGGGCAAACATTTGTCGCACGTGTTGATTCACGTACAGATGTAAAACCAGGTCAATCACTTGATTTAGCACTTGATATGAACAAATCTCATTTCTTTGATGTTGAAACAGACAGCAGAATCCGCCCAGCTGGGGAAAAATAAGAACTATCCTTTTTACTAGGACGCTTATGATGATTCACAATCATAAGCGTCTTGCTTTTTCATTAGATTCACTCGTTGATGGCATTTGTTTCTTCATGATCACATAAAGGGCAAAAAAAATAATGCATGCATTTATGGTTTTCTAAAGAACGAATATTCCCATCAAAAAGCTTCATAATATCAATATCCATATATGCACTATAATCATCAAGGTAATCCGTGATCTTCCCCTTATCCTCCATGATCGATTGACAATTTGGACATAATATTACTTTCGATTCTAACCCATTGCATAAAGGACATAAATCCATCATTACATCTCCTTATTCACTACTTAGTACTAGAATCTCACATCTCAACATTTTTATGTAATAAGAAAAGCGCAAGTGACTTGTTCAGCCCCTACAAGCATAAGAACTAGACAGTAAGCGTAAGATCCTTTTTAAAATACATTAAGAAATATTTACCACAAAAAAGCAGAATATATTTTTTGTAAAAATCCATAATACTTAGTAACAACGGAGCACAAATTGTAAGAACTTATATAAATGGGTTACGCCGAGAAAGGCTATGAGATCATAATGATTTCATATTTTGGTGCAATTCCAACTAACCCAGCCAATAATTAATAATGAGGAGATGAATGACAGATGGCACAAAACAATTCAAACAGCAATTCGTCTAATCAACTTTTAGTACCAGGTGCATCACAAGCGATTGATCAAATGAAATATGAAATCGCTTCTGAATTTGGTGTAAACCTAGGTGGAGAAACAACTTCTCGCGCTAACGGTTCTGTTGGTGGAGAAATCACAAAACGCCTAGTATCAATGGCTCAACAATCTATGGGCGGTTTTACTCAACAATAACAATTAAATATATTGGCTAAAGAGGCTGACTTTTAGTCAGTCTCTTTGCAATTTAGAAAAGCGTAAGCGCCTTGTTCAGCCCCGACTCGAGGGGCTAGGCGCTGTAGCTAACACCAAAACTAAGGTAAAAATTTTATACTTTATATCTTAAAAAATATTTTATACTTCCACTACTACAGCTGTTCCATAAGCAATAATTTCAGAGGCATTTTGCATAACAGAAGAAGATTCCAATCTCATGCCGACTATTGCATTAGCTCCATTTGCATTTGCATTTTTAACCATTCTTTCAATAGCCTTTTCTCTAGCCTCTTCCATCATTTCAGTATATTCTTTTAGCTCGCCGCCAACAATTGTCTTTAACCCTGCCATGATATCCTTGCCGATATGTTTCGATTGAACGGTACTTCCCTTCACAAAACCCTTATATTCGATTGTCTTTTTACCAGGTACTGATTCAGTAGTTACAATAATCATTTGATCATCCTCCCTTTTCACATGAACAACTACTTTTACTATATCTTTTTAAGAAGAAAAGATGAATATTTTTTAAAGAAAAGTCCCTTCCCTCCCTACTATCTTTCCTATTCATTTTATAAATAATCGATTACGGGACTATTTATCTATTTTTCAATCATTGTGTTTCCTATCCTTGCAATAGAGGTAAGTAATCAATAACTAATAACAAACGAAAAAGATAACTCTTATATTCTGGAGGTAAAAATAATGAATAAAGTATTAACATTAAATTTACATTTAAAAAATCAATTACGAATTGACCAAGTTTTAACAATAAACCAACTAGCAAAGTCCTATGATGGAAATGTTTATTTCCTTACCGAAAGAAAGCACATTATTAATGCAGCAAAATTCCCATCATTAATTGCTTATTTATTAACAGTTAAAAACGGCCAATCATTAAAAATGATCATTGATGGTCCCTACCCGCAAAATGTCTTAAATAGAATTGAGGAAATTAGTTTATCAACAGCAATTAACCAAAAAGAACAACTGTTACAGCCTGCACTAAAAATAAAACTTTAATGGCAGTATTTACATAACAATATTGAAAACAGGAGGTCAAAACATGTTAAGAACGATTTTTATGATTGTCGGAGCGATTGTTGTCATATCCTTTTTACTTAACCTAATCTTCTAATCTTTGAAAGGATGATAAAAATGAAAGCTTTCCAGCATTTAGTAATAGCTTTTGATGGCTCTGAAGATGGGAAAGATGCTTTAGAGCTGGGGATTCATATCAGCAAGCAGCTCCATTCAGAACTATCTGTCGTTCAAATAGAAAAAAATAATCCATCTCGTGAAAATGCACTTGAAGAAAATATGGGATACCTCGCTAATAATAGTATCTTTCCAATTGATGATATGAGGAATTATCCAGCAGTGCCTCAACCAAAAAATCATGCTGATACAGGGGAAGCAGACAAAAAAACATTAGCATTTAAAAGTGAAACGAGACGACTATTAGATCATCATCATATTAAAGGAGATGTAACTGTCCTATATGGTGAGCCATCTGAAGCGATTATTTCCTTTGCAACAGATCATAATGCAGATCTAATCGTCGTAGGAAGCCGTAATATGAGCGGATTAAAGAGATTACTATTCGGAAGTGTGAGTGAAAAAATTTCACAACGTTCTAATATACCTGTATTAATTGCAAAATAAACCTAAGGAGGTAGACGACAGTCTACCTCCTTTTATCGTCAAACTATTTAGTTAAAATAGTATTTCAATAAAACAGATTATGCCAAATCCCTTTTACACAACCCTAAAATTCTAGTTATTCAGATACTCTTTCACGCGTTATCCATAATTAATATTGACATAAATTATTAGATTGATATAATACTTTTATGCAAAAAAGCATAAAAGCGTTGATGCTATAAAGGAGTATTTTATATGACAAAAACGAAGGGTCATTTTCTATTTAGAGAAACAATTTTCATCTTATTGCTTATTTTAGCCATCATTATTACTAGTTTATTTGTTTTTAAAATAGAACCACATTTTGCTCTTGTTAATTGTATTGTGATTATCACATTTCTCGGTTTATTAAAGCGCATTTCTTGGAAAGAGCTAGAAGAAGGAATGGTTAAAGGTATTCAAAGTGGTATACAGCCAATCATCGTTCTTGCCTTGATTGGAACTTTAATTGGTGCATGGATGAGTAGCGGAACCATTCCGACCGTTATGGTTTATGCGTTAACAATCATAAATCCAGCCTACCTTCTCATTACTTCTTTATTTTCCTGTATGCTTATATCAAGCCTTGTCGGAAGTTCCTTTACTACGGTAAGTACTGTCGGAGTGGCGCTAATGGGTGCAGGCATTGCAGTTGGCTTACCAGTAGAATGGGTTGCTGGTGCTGTCATTTCAGGTGCTTGTTTTGGTGATAAAATGTCTCCCATGTCAGATACAACAAATTTTGCATCAGGTGTCTCAAAGGTAGAAATTTTCACCCATATTCGCCATATGACAAAAACAACAATTCCTAGTATTGTGTTAACAATTGTGATCTTTTTTATACTTAGTCGAATCGCTTCTATTGATACAAAAGCACTTACAGAAATGGCAAATATGATAACGATCATAGAAGATCATATTCAAATAAGCAGTATTACTTTATTATCACCATTATTGGTGATCATACTCGCTATTCGACAAGTTCCCGTTATTCCATCATTAATCTTTGGTATCATTACAGCAGGTATCACATCAGTAGGTCTTCAAGGAATAAGCATCGGTGAATTTCTAACAACTTTACAATATGGAACATCCTTTCCAATTGAAAACGAACAAGTGGCAAACATGATGAACCGGGGTGGACTGCAATCAATGATGTGGTCGATTTCTCTCATATTGATCGCTTTTGCTTTTGGAGGTCTTCTAGATTCATTACAAATTATTCCTACTCTATTAAACGGAATGATTACCCGAGTAAAATCGAAAGGACAACTAATTCTTACAACTGCCTCCTCATCTTTTGCTGTAAATCTTTTAACTGGTGAACAATATTTATCAATCCTTATCCCTGGTCAATCTTTTAAGGGCTTGTATGACAAAATGAACATTGATCGAAAATATATGTCACGAACGCTTGAAGATGCGGGTACTTTAATTAATCCATTAATACCTTGGGGTGTCAGCGGTGCCTTTTTTGCCCAAACACTCGGAGTTCCTGTTCTCTCATACTTACCATTCGTATTCTTTTTATATTTATCACCACTTTTTTCGATTTTGTTTGGTTTTTTAAGTAATAAAAAAACTCAAGCATAATAAAAAGGCCATTTAATATGAAAGAAAAAGCAGTCTAAATCATCACTTGGTTTTAGAACTGCTTTTTTACATTCTATTTTAATGATTTCTCATTTGCGTTCCTCACCTTAGTAAAACCTATGAATAATCAATACTAGAAAAATCAGCCACTTCCATCCTTTTCATGTATAATTAGGATAAAAGGTGATTTGCATGCTTACTAGATTATTCGGTAACAAATATCATAATTTTTGGACATGGTTCATCAAACACTCGGACGAATTTTTTCATCTAGATGAAAATAATGTTGAACCCTTATTTAAGAGTCTTAGTAAACAGCTAGCAAAGATTAATCGAGATTTAACATTTGAATTTAGTGTTGAATTAATAGATGGAAAACGTGAATTTATCATAAGTGCTGATGGTATTTATTCAACCTTCCCAGATGTAATTAACCTTGTGGAAGCAGCTCCTAAGCTAGACCATTTTATCATTACTGCTTTTCGTCAAAGAGGGAAGGAATTCACGATTCAATATAATGAGGTTGAATTAGATCCAGCTGATATATTTTTTTCATATGAAGCTTACAGTGGTGATCAAATTGATATCGTTCTGTACATAAAGGGCTACACAGATAACCAAGATTTGGATGGAGCTGTATTTATCCTTCTGGATACCTTAATTGGCGAGTATGATGTTGCTACTAAAATTAGACATATTGATTTTCTACCTTTCGAAGAAAATCTTACGATTAAACCAATTCTAGAACTACCTGATATAGTTGATCATATCTAATTTGTTAGAAGTCTCCTAGAGACAGGGGGCTTCTTTTCATATGCCTATCGATATTTTTCGACAATTAAAAAGTATTGGTTGCTTAATTTGCAAGTCTGCTATATCATGTATATAGAATATAGTTACTACATATTGATAAATTCATACTTTTTAAAACTATATATTGTATTTAGCGAGTAAGAGGTGCCAATTTGGCTAAAAGGGAATCTGGTGTAATTCCAGAACTGTCCCCGCAACTGTAAGTGTGACGAACTGAGAAAACCACTGTACATCAAGTATGGGAAGGACTCATAGTAGGATGACCATAAGTCAGGAGACCTGCCTTAAACTTGCCAAAGTTTCAATTTCTTCGGGGACTGAGAAGATGGAACGATAGAAAGTCACCATGGGTTATTACTCTCCTATTCTTCTTATCTGTCGTTTTATCTCCTTTTCCCGAGAATCAAAACGAATAGTTGGAGGAATTATTATGAGTACAACTGCTACACCTATAATCATTGATGATAATCAAGAACAAGAAGCATTTGACACGAACAAACTTACATCATTTATTAAAAACATACATCAGCTTTTCCCTTCACTTCAAATAGACGATTATTTAATTCGAATCGAAAACACTATTCTCCAAAGGGATTCGTATACGTCTGAACAACTCACAAATTTACTGATATTAGAAGGTTTAGCAAATATTAATGAACATGAGCCTGAATGGACTTACTTTTGCGCTCAAATTTACTTATCAAAGCTTTATAAAGAAGCGGCTAAAAATCGAGGTTATGACAAAGAGCATAAATATGGAAGCTTCACACATCTTATTAAAACGCTTGTTTCAAAGGGTCTTTACCATTCAAAACTTCTAGAGCAGTATTCAAGAGAGGAAATTGATCAGATAGGCACCTTTATTCAACCGGAAAATGACCGACTGTTTACATATATTGGTCTTCGCACATTAGCAGATCGCTATTTAACACGCGATTTTTCAAAGAAAATCTATGAGCTTCCACAAGAACGGTTTTTAATCATTGCGATGACATTGATGGCTGGCGAGACGAAAGAACATCGACTAGAGCTTATCAAACAAGCTTACTGGGCAATGAGTAATCTTTATATGACAGTAGCAACCCCGACACTATCAAATGCTGGCAAGCCTATTGGACAATTATCCAGCTGTTTCATTGATACGATTGATGATAGTTTACAAGGAATTTTTGATAGTAATACGGATATTGCTAATTTATCTAAATCGGGCGGCGGGATAGGCGCGTACCTTGGAAAAATTCGCAGCCGCGGCAGTGATATTAAAGGTTTTAAAGGTGTTTCATCTGGCGTCATTCCATGGATGAAACAACTCAACAACACAGCAGTCAGCGTTGATCAACTAGGCCAGCGTAAAGGTGCGATTGCCGTATACTTAGATGTTTGGCACAAAGATATCTTCTCTTTCCTAGATGCCAAGCTAAACAATGGTGACGAACGGATGCGTACACATGACTTATTTACAGGTGTTTGCATACCAGATGTTTTTATGGAGCAGGTTGAAGCTCGTGGCGATTGGTATCTCTTTGATCCACATGAAGTCCGCAAAGTGATGGGATATAGCATCGAGGACTTCTACGATGAAGAAAAAGGAAATGGCAGCTTCCGTGAAAAGTACTGGGAGTGCGTTAACAATGAATCACTAACAAAAGAAAAAGTTCCAGCAATTGAAATGATGAAACGTATCATGATTAGCCAATTGGAAGCTGGTACACCATATATGTTTTATCGTGATGAAGTAAATAGACAAAATGCAAACTCACATCAAGGCATGATTTACTGCAGTAATCTCTGCACGGAAATTACGCAAAATCAGAGCCCGACTACTGTTGAAGAGCAATACACAGAGGATGGAAAAATTATTACAGTAAAAACACCAGGTGATTTTGTTGTCTGTAACCTCTCTTCTATTAACCTTGCAAAAGCAGTAATGGATGATGTATTAGAAAAACTCATTCCGATTCAAGTAAGAATGCTAGACAATGTTATTGATTTAAATACAATTCCTGTGCTTCAAGCAAAATTAACAAATGAGAAATACCGCGCAATCGGTCTTGGCACATTTGGCTGGAATCATTTATTAGCTCTCAAACAAATTAAATGGGAGCATGAAGAGGCCGTTCAATTTGCAGATAAACTATATGAAAAAATTGCCTTTCTCACCATTCAAGCAAGTATGGAGCTTTCGAAAGAAAAAGGTGCATATTCTGTTTTCAAAGGCTCTGATTGGGAAACTGGAACATACTTCGAAAAAAGAGGCTATTCCTCAGCTGAAAGCCAATTAGATTGGAATTCACTATCAGAGGCAGTTAAATCATACGGAATTCGCAACGGTTATTTAATGGCTGTCGCACCAAATGCATCAACATCGATCATTGCTGGAAGTACGGCCAGCATCGATCCGATTTTCCAAAAAGTATACTCTGAAGAAAAGAAAGATTACAAAATTCCAGTAACAGTACCTGACTTAAATCCAACAACTACTTGGTTTTATAAATCAGCTTATTTTATTGACCAGCACTGGAGCATCAAACAGAATGCAGCAAGACAACACCATATCGACCAGTCGATTTCCTTTAATTTATACGTACAAAACACAATCAAAGCAAAAGACTTATTAAACCTCCATCTATCAGCATGGAGAGAAGGTTTGAAAACAACCTACTATGTACGCTCAACATCTAGCACTATTGAAGAATGCGATTCTTGCGCTAGTTAACTAGAAAAGCGGAAGTGCCTGTTCAGCCCCGACAGGCATAAGGCGCGTATGAATAGAAGGTGTTCTTTGCCTTCAATTAATGCGTGACTTATGACCCCGAGGGGCTAGGCGCTGGAGCTAGACAATACCGAAAAGCGGAAGCGCCTGTTCAGCTACGACAAGCATAACAGGAATATATTAAAATCAAATTTCACATGAAGTTCCTAGGCACAAATTGACTAGGAGCTTTATCTATCTCTAGATAACCTAACCTTTTAAAAAGGAGCACATAAACATGCAGAACATAACCTTGAACAAACGTAAAATTATGGACGCTAATGCACCAAACCGCTCAACGGCAATCATCAATGGTGAAAGCTCCAATGTATTAAACTGGGATGATGTTGCTTACCCATGGGCATATCCACGCTATAAAAAAATGCTCGCTAATTTCTGGACTCCCTTTGAAATCAATATGGCACAAGATATAAAACAATACCCAGCCTTAACAAATGATGAAAAAGAAGCTTTTTTGAAAATAATCGGACTGCTTGCTCTACTTGATAGTATTCAAACTGATTATGCTGGAAAAGTTGCAGATTATATTACGGACTCAAGCATCAATGCACTAATGATCATTCTTGCCCAGCAGGAAGTTATTCACAATCATTCTTATTCATATGTTCTATCGAGCCTTGTTCCTAAACAAACTCAAGATGAAGTTTTTGAGTACTGGCGAAATGAACCTGTTTTAAAGAAACGAAATGACTTTGTAACTAGTGGCTACCAAGAGTTTGCGGAACAACCGACAGTTGAACATTTATTAAAATCAATTGTTTATGATGTCATATTAGAAGGACTCTTCTTTTATTCAGGTTTTGCCTTCTTCTACAACCTTGCACGTAATCAAAAAATGGTCGCGACAAGTACGATGATTAACTATATTAATCGTGATGAACAACTTCATGTCGACTTGTTTGTGCAAATCTTTAAAGAAGTTTTAAACCAATATCCGGAATATGCAACAGACGAGCTTGCTGCTTTTGTTAAGGATACATTCATCCAAGCAGCTGAATTAGAGATCGAGTGGGGAAAATTTATTATTGGTAATAAAATGGATGGATTAAATATGCAGGATATCGAGGATTATATTAAATTTTATGCAAATGTTCGCTGTCATCAACTAGGATATGAACGACCTTTTGAAGGCTATCGCACAAATCCTCTTAAATGGATAAAAGCATATGAGGAAGTAGATTTAGGAAAATCAGATTTCTTTGAACAAAAATCCAGACAATATACAAAAGTAAATCATGTTGATAATGGATTTGATGATTTATAATTCTAACGATTAATCAAACAAAAGTTTTCTCACCATTTGCATGGTAAAACCTCAATTTTTTGATAGTAAAAAACAATCCATTCGTACTGTTTTTCTCACTTACCGCTAAGTCCTCGTTTAATGTTGTGAACTTAGTGGTATGTAGTAGACACAGACTAAAATAAGCATCCTCTGTTCTTTTAGGATGTGGTTAGGAGGTTGGATTGAGATTTTCAACTTTGTCAGACAAAACACTTTTAAAAAGCTATCATGAGGCAAGCAAATTGCAAGTTTGTGAAGATTTTATAAAAATGCTAGAAAAAGAAATAGATGCAAGAGGACTTTCTTTGCTTAAACCAACCAACAAAATAAAATAATCCTTTTTACAGTTGACTTCGTAAAGTGATGATTACTTTTCCATTACTTTGAGTCAACTTTTTTCATTGCAAGAATATCCCATACGACTTTTGCCTTTTATTTTTGAAGTAATCTTACAAATATGGACTAAATTTGAAGGATATGATTGATATTTAAAATAAATCATATATTAAAACGCTTACATAAGGTTATTACAATACTTTGTTTAATGATATAATCATGACCGTTAATAACGGACGGGACTTTTATGAGAGTTAAAAGTCATTTATTTTTTCACAATTAAAGATAGAAGAAAGAGGTGCAGTTTTGAACACACAAACATTAAAACAACAATGGTTTGGGAATATTCGGGGTGATATTTTATCAGGGATTGTTGTTGCATTAGCCCTTATACCTGAAGCAATTGCGTTTTCCATTATTGCGGGTGTTGATCCAATGGTTGGATTGTACGCTTCATTTTGTATTGCCGTCGTAATTGCCTTTGTAGGTGGAAGACCTGGGATGATATCTGCTGCAACAGGTGCAATGGCATTAGTTATGGTTACGTTAGTAGCTGAACATGGACTCCAATATTTACTAGCTGCAACCATTTTAACGGGGATTATTCAAATCATTCTAGGTGTTCTAAAAGTAGGAAAACTTATGAAGTTTATTCCACGTTCTGTCATGATAGGGTTTGTTAACTCTTTAGCGATTTTAATTTTCACGGCACAATTGCCGCACTTCGTTGGGGAAACATGGGTTATGTATGTAATGGTTGCTGTCTCTTTGGCAATTATTTATATACTGCCCAGATTTACAAAAGTAGTTCCGTCACCGCTTATAGCCATTATTGTCATGACTATTTTTGCTATTTTATCAGGAGTATCTGTTCGGACAGTAGGCGATATGGGAGAATTAACCCAAACTTTACCATTATTTTCAATTCCAGAGATACCGTTTAATTTTGAGACACTACAAATTATTTTACCTTACTCAATCGCATTAGCTCTTGTTGGCTTATTAGAGTCTCTCTTAACGGCACAAATTGTTGATGATATGACAGATACAGAAAGTGATAAAAACAAAGAAGCTAAAGGCCAAGGTATTGCCAATATTATCGCTGGTTTCTTCGGAGGAATGGCTGGCTGTGCAATGATTGGCCAATCAGGAATCAATATTAAATCCGGCGGCCGCGGCAGATTATCTACATTAGTTGCCGGCGTCTTTCTCATGATTTTAATTATCTTGCTAAACGATATCTTGGTGAGAATCCCAATGGCTGCTTTAGTAGCTGTTATGATCATGGTTTCCATTGGAACATTCGACTGGTCTTCTTTAAGAAAACTGCACATCATACCTATTTCCGATTCTGCCGTTATGATTGTAACTGTAGTGACCGTTGTGCTTACACATGATTTATCAAAAGGTGTTCTTGCAGGTGTTTTACTAAGTGCTGTCTTCTTTGCTGCTAAAATTTCAAAAGTATATGTAGATTCAAAGCTCGATAAAAAAAGCAGTAAGAAAATATACAGTGTAAAAGGGCAATTATTTTTCGCTTCCGTGACAGATTTAGTCTCAAACTTTAATTATAAAGAAGAGATCAGTCATGTGGTGATCGATTTTAGTCAGGCACACATATGGGATGATTCTGCAGTAGGTGCAATTGATAAAATTGTTTTAAAATATAAACAAAACGGTACAGAGGTTAGCATTGTGGGACTGAATCAAGACAGCTCAACTCTTGTTAAAAAGCTAGCCGTCTACGATAAAACAAATGCTAATGTTGCGAATCATTAACAAAGCGTAAGTGCCTTGTTTCATCAAACTAAACATCTTTATACCTTTTAATGAGAAAAAGGAGCGTGACTTTTGAAATCACGCTCCTTTTCTATTGATGTATCTAAGCTTCTCTTTCTTACTTGAAAGAACACCAAATTTCCATAGTAATCCCTCTTAAGCATAAAAACACGTTAAAATAAAGTAGAGAGAGCTTGTACACCTGTTAGGATAATCCCAATGATGAAACCACAAACAGCTCCATTCACTCTAATCCATTGTAAATCTTTTCCGATATTATTTTCCATCATCGAAATAAGTGTTTCATTGTCTAGTTTATCTAAATTTTCTTGGACTAGATTGCCGATCTGTGCATGATTTTTTTCAACTAGAACGGCGATTTGTTTTCGAATCCAATGGTCAATCTCGTTATTTTTTTCCTTTAGCATGTCTAGTATGCGATGTGCGAGAGGCATAAGATATGTATCAATGAAATTGTCGGCTTCTACGAATTCAAGTCCAAGTTGTTTTATTTGTTCAAGGCTATTCTTAATTGTTTGATCAGGCTCCCAATTTGCTAAAAATTGATTTTTCCATTTTTCAGCTCCATTTATTAATTCCTCGTTAGCATCCAAGCCTAAAATCTCTTTCTGTATATAAAGAATTAATGCTTTTCTATTTGGTTCTTCCTCTTTTTGCAAATTACTGACAACACTTAATAAGAGATTTTTTATAATCGTACCTAGTTTTTCTTCACTTAGAATATTTTGAATAGACTTAAGGGCAAATTGCAGAATGCCATCTACCTCAATCTTATTGAGCATATTCATTGAAACTGTACCTAATTTTTGACTTGTCTGTTCATGATTTAACCAAGACTCCGCCTTTTTTAACAAAAAATCCAATGATTTCTTATCAAATTGTTCACTAAGGAGTTTTTCGCTGATTATACCAAGAAGCTTTCTCATTTCAACTTTGGAGAGATTAGAGATTAATTGTTTTTTAATAAAAGGTGCCAGCTTCTCTACATCTATATAACGAATCAATCTCTTTAGCATTTCGACTAAACCTTTTTGAAAAGCTTCCTTTTGTATTTCTTTTTCTACAATTGGAAACAGCTTCTCCGAAAATTCAACAGATTTTACTTTCTCTTGAATACTTTCTTTAGAAAGCCAGTCATTTTTCAGCATCTTTACTAATGCATTTGTTAGTCGTTGACGATTATTTGGCAACAGTGCTGTATGTGGGATTTTTAAACCGAGTGGATGTCGGAATAAAGCTGTAACGGCAAACCAGTCTGCTAATCCGCCAACAAGCCCTGCCTCAAAGCCGCCTTGTAATAAATCTACCCAAAATGTACCTTGAAACGGGATTGTTGCGATGAACCCACCCCCCATAATAATTAATGATATCCTAGCGATTTTTCTTGACTCATTTTTTTTCGTTGACATATTTTTTCCCTCTTCTTTACTTAATCTACTATTTACTATAACGAATCATTTGGAAAAATAAAATTATTTCATCTTGTTCCAATTATCAAGAAGAATGTTTGTTTTCTTATAATATCTAGTATACATTAAGAACTAAAAAATACCCTTCTGAGAAAATGTGAAGGGTATGTAAATAATTTTATTAGTTTGTCCGAGGATTCCTAAACTTTTTCACTAAGTAATAAACCCCAGCCATTAAAAGGGAAAAGCTAATGATCGGGATTAAATAGGGACGGGCAGCTTCCTTTATATACATCCAATTACTTCCTAATTCTATCCCTAAATATAAAAAGAATACCGTCCATGGAATCATAGCAGCTAAGGTGTAAACGGTGAATTTCCATAACGGCATTTTAGCAATCCCTGCAGGTATACTAATCGCATGCCTGACAACAGGAATAAACCTTGCACCGAAAATAACGCCAGATCCATACTTTTCAAACCAGGCCTCTGATAAATCTAAATGATGCTTCTTTAATAAAAGAAATTTACCAAACTTCTCAAGAAAAGGCCGGCCTCCATAGCTCCCTATCCAATAAAGAAATAACTGTGCAATTGTTCCGCCAATCACTCCTGCAGCAAATGCTCCAAAAAAACTGACCTTTCCAAGCACGATTAAATATCCACCATATCCTAACACAATCTCACTCGGGATAACCTCTAGCATTAAACCTAGCGCTATCCCTAAATACCCCAGGCTTGTCAGCCATTCTAATACATTCAGAATCGCTTCTTCCATATGTTCACACCCTTACTTATTTTTCACGTCCAAGCAGCACTTGTCCTTATATAGGTATGAAAGATGAAATAGAAATAGCCCAATCATTTTAGAAAAGCAGGACAGTGTAAGGCAGATAGCAGCCCGTACAAAAAAAACTCTGCGGTACAATCCTCTCCACAGAGTTCCAACATAATTAATGAATATCTTTTTTCTTAAACCTTCCGCCCCGAACCTCTGCAATGTTTGCCACTGCTAAAAAGGCAGAAGAATCGATGTCTTCTACGATCGATTTTAATTTTGCTTCCTCTAAACGGGTAATAATACAGAATATAACTTTCTTATCATCACCTGTATATGCACCTTCACCATTAAGATATGTTACACCACGGCCTAAACGAGCTAAAATGGCATCACCAATTTCGCGGTGCTGATCACTAATGATCCAGGCTGATTTTGATTCATCTAGTCCCTGTATCACAATATCAATTGTTTTGTAAGCAACAAAATATGCAATCAATGAATACATCGCTCGATTCCAGCCAAAGACAAATCCGGCACTTCCAAGGATAAAGATATTGAAAAACATAATAATTTCGCCAACTGAAAATGGTAATCTCTTATTCGCTAAAATGGCTAAAATTTCGGTTCCATCTAATGAACCGCCATAGCGAATAACAAGTCCAACACCAATTCCTAGAATAATACCACCAAAGACAGTTGCTAAAAGGATATCCTCAGTAAAAGCGGGAACAGGATGAAAAAGTGCTGTAGCGATTGAAAGAATGGTAATTCCAAACAAAGTAGATAGTGCAAAGGTTTTGCCAATTTGTTTATAACCAATGAAGAAGAAAGGAATATTAAGGAGGAAAATAAATAGACCAAGATTCATCCCTAAAAGATGAGAAAGAATAATTGAAATCCCGACAATTCCTCCATCAATTACCTTATTAGGAACTAAGAAAATCTCTAAACCGACAGCCATTAAGACTGCACCGACAAAAATAAATAATGCTCTTCTAAATATTTTTGTTTTTGATAAACCTTGATGTTTAATCTGTCTTTGTACGTCGATTGGCATTTCTGTCATAAACTTCCCCCTTTTTTGCTAATTTCTATGTATCTACGTTTATTTCCTTCTATTATAACCTATACCCTCTTTATCCCCCTACAAAAAAAGCTTGAAGCCGTTGAAATTTTAACGTCCTCAAGCTATGCCATCATAAAGGTATTTAACTTTTCCTCAAGGACTATGAGACAACTTTAATATGGATCAGCTTCATGCCCTTTTTTCACAGCTTTTTCAGGAGCATGATCTCCATCTTTGTTGCCAAGCGGCTTTTGGCTAGATCCCCCTTTTGACGCATGAGCTAAGCCCTCTCTTAACCTGCGACCATACTCTTCATCTGCTTCCTCAGCAAGTGCAATCATTTTATCTTGAATTCTTTGATCACAATTAGAAAGATCGTTTACAAGGTTTGAGATTAATTCATCTTTTTCCCATTGCTCAAATCTACGGTATGTATCACCTGCTTGTTTTGTATTGCTTTGACGGTCAATAGACTGACGGACCAAGTTCCCCTCAATTTTTGGTGTATATTCTTTTCCAGCCTGTTTCGCTTCTTTTAATCCGCCCAAAATTGATGGTTCGTAATTAATATGAGGATTTTGACCAGGAGCACGATCGACTTTATATTGCATTTGACCGCCACTTTGATTCGTTGCCACACGTTTTTTCGGTGCATTTATTGGTAGCTGTAAGTAATTTGCCCCTACGCGATGGCGTTGCGTATCTGAATAAGAAAACGTCCGCCCTTGCAGCATTTTGTCATCGGAAAAATCAAGTCCATCAACAAGAACACCTGTCCCAAATGCCACTTGTTCTACTTCTGTAAAATAATCTTCCGGATTTTTATTTAAAACCATTTTTCCGACTGGCAGCCATGGAAACTGATCCTCCGGCCACAGTTTTGTATCATCAAGGGGATCAAAATCCAATTCTGGATGGTCATCATCGCTCATAATTTGGACAAGCAGCTCCCACTCTGGAAAATCGCCACGCTCAATCGCTTCATATAAGTCTTGAGTGGCATGATTAAAATTAGTCGCTTGAATTTCACTTGCTTCTTTTTGGGTTAAGTTTTTAATGCCTTGCTTTGGTTCCCAATGATATTTCACAAGTACTGCTTGCCCCTCACTGTTTACCCATTTATATGTATTAACACCAGAGCCCTGCATCATACGATAATTTGCTGGAATCCCCCATGGTGAGTAAACAAACGTGACCATATGGAAGGTTTCAGGAGAACTGGAACAAAAGTCAAAAAACCTTTCTCCATCTTGAATATTTGTAATTGGATCTGGTTTAAAGGCATGAATCATATCCGGAAACTTTATAGCATCACGAATAAAGAAGATTTTCAAATTATTCCCAACTAAATCCCAATTTCCGTCCTCGGTATAAAACTTGACAGCAAATCCACGTGGATCTCGAAGCGTTTCTGGAGAATGACCACCATGAATAACAGATGAAAAACGGACAAATACTGGGGTCTTTTTCCCTTTTTCTTGAAATAATTTCGCTCTTGTATATTTCGAAACATGTTCTTCACCAGCTGTTCCATATGCTTTAAAATAACCGTGTGCACCAGCACCACGCGCATGAACAACACGCTCAGGTACACGTTCTCTATCAAAGTGGCTGATTTTTTCAATAAAATCATAATTTTCTAAGGTAGCAGGTCCGCGATTTCCGACCGTTCTTATATTTTGGTTGTTTGTAACGGGATGCCCTTGTCTGTTTGTGAGCGTATCATCATTTTCAGCATTTGTTTTTTGATGTTCAAAATCTGCACCATTATCTATCATCCTTTACCCTCCTCGTCATAAACAATGGTTTATTATGGTAATCCATCGTTCCACGTATACTATCCCCCTTTTTCTACTAAATATTCAAAAAGGATCGCCTCTCACTGCTAATGGCAGTTTGAAACGATCCCTTCTATCATTTATTTATCTGCAGGATAAACCAAACCAATTTGTTTTCTGCTATCTTCTAAAATTTTTGCCGTTATTAATGTATTTTGATGAGAATTCACCTCTGATTGGTCTTTTTTGTTTGTTACCACTTCGACAAATTCCTTCACTTCATAATACATATCATCTGAATCCTGAGGTCTTGATATATCCTCAACAGTACCATCCTTATAGTGGATTTTCACCTTTTCTGGTGTGTTTATTTTATCGAAAATGATACTTCCATTTTCCCCCTGTATTTCTGATGGCACATATGAGTTAGTTATTTTAGAGTACATAATAACGGCATCCATATCATCGTACGTTAGTAAAATACTTCCCTCACCGTCAACACCCGACTCAAGCATATAGCTTGTGGCTTGTACTTGCTTTGGTTCCCCAAAAAGCGCGACTGCTGGATATACACAATAAATGCCGATATCCATTAATGCTCCATTGGAGAAAGCTGGATTAAATGCATTTAAGACAATTCCTTCTTTATATTTATCATAACGAGAGGAATATTGACAGTAGCTTGCAAAATAACGTCGCACCTTTCCTATTTTATGTAGATTTTCTTTTATGGTATCAAAGTTCGGTACTAACGTTACTTTCAAAGCCTCCATTAATACGACTGAATGCTCATTAGCAACTTTGACCATCTCGATAATTTCCTTTGTGTTTGAAGCAATCGGTTTTTCACACAGAACATGCTTGCCATTTTGCATACATAAAATTGCTTGTGATGCATGTAGTGAATTAGGGCTTGCAATATAAACTGCATCAAACTCTTGACTACTAGCAAATTCAGTTAAATCAGTATATATATGTTTAATGGATGTAAATTTAGCAGCAAATTCCTCAGCCTTTTCATTTGTTCTTGAATAAACTGCTGTTAATGAAAAACCTTCCACTTTACTTGCTGCTTTAATTAATCTTTCCGTTATCCAATTCGTACCGATGATTCCAAATCTAATCATAAAGATTCTCCTCCATATTCCTTCATCTATTGGAAAGTATAACTTTTTTTGACAAAAAGGAAAAGCATTTAACGAATGCCCATATTTTTGCACATTTTTCTAATGATTGTACAAAAAATATGTCATAATAGATAATTGAGTAATGAAATAATCTATACATACATGTCGAGAAAAACAAACCAAAAAGGAGACTGGAAAAGATGAAAAAATTAATTGCAATTGACCTTGATGGGACATTGTTATCGTCTAATATTGATATTTCAGAGGAAAATGTTCAAGCGATTCAAAATGCTCAAAAAGCAGGACATATCGTTATGATTTGTTCTGGACGTGCACCAGAAGATATTAAAACGGTTATTGGTAAAACCCCGCTCCAATGTCCAGTTGCAGGCAGTAATGGCGCGATGGTACTTGCTGACGGAAAATTATTAAGTCAAATTTCAATCAATAAAGAAACAGTGAAAAAAGTAGCAGCAGTTCTTGATGAATATAAATATCCATTCAAAATCTATACAAGCCAAGGTATCTTTATTGCTTCATCATGGACAGAACGTATGCTAGTGTTTTTAGAAGAAAACAAAGAAATAACGAAAAACTTAACTCCTAAAGAATACAAACTAATGACTGAACAGCCTAAAGAAACAGAATCAATTAAAATATTTGATCAATTAGAAGCTGTATTAAAAATCGAGAATATTGCGATTCAAAAGTTCTTCGTACCTACTCTAGCAGGAAAAACTGAACTTACTGCAAGATTAAAGGCGTTCGAAGGCATTTCAATTACTACCTCAGGTCCATTTAATATTGAGGTTATGGATACAAATGGAAATAAAGCCAATGGTATTCAAGTTATGGCTGAATACTTTAACATACCGATTGAAAATACAGTTGCAATTGGGGATAATTTCAATGATGTTCCAATGTTAGAGGTAGCCGGTCTTTCTGTTGCCATGGGAAATGCAGATCCAACCGTAAAAGATTTGGCGGATGTCGTAACATTAACAAATAATGAGCATGGTGTTGCACATGCCATTGAGAAGTATGTGTTAGCTGCTAAATAAAAAGGTAAATACAGCTACAGGCAAATAAACTTGTTATTTAATTTTGATGTACTTTAAACACTAATTCCTGAAAAATAAGGCTTGAGTGAATATATCCTCAAGCCTTATTTTTTATGCCTCTTCATCTAACAATGATACATTAAGTACGTACTACATCTCTTAGTCTTAAGATCAACTTTGTGAACCAGTAAGTAATAAATACGATCCCCAAGTCAATTAAATAAAGATAAAAATGATTCATTCCTTTTCTAAATTCCACTAACCCCAAAAATCTTTCAATACCAGCAAAACCAAATGCAAATATTGCACTTAACAATAATGTAGACAGATAGAAATTTTTATTGTGATTTGTACAATATTGATATAGCAGCAAGAATCCTACAGGTAGTACCGATGCAGTAATGTTTGTCGCGATTGGCAATACAGGTGTTAGAAAATATGTATGAACAAAGTAACCGTTTCGCCCAAGGGCAAGATCAATATAGCCCCAAAGCATATGGATTGTATATCCGAAGAATAATACCTCAAAAATTCTTTTTCTGTCTAACATAAAATATAGCAATATGAGTGGAATGACTAATAAAGAAATGACTACCCAGAACTGCCAAGTCTCGAAATTAGAATATTGATTCCAGTATGAAGAATATAATGAGTTTAACTCATCACTTTTTTCATATATTTGTTCCCAATACTGCTCGTTATCCACTAGATAAAAAACCTCCTATTACAAAGCCATACATCTTTGTTTTTGAATCAGGCCTATTACAAAACAATTTTTGTAAAAGTTTCTTTATAAATAAGATTCTCTTTAAGGTCTATCTTATTCAATTATCTACATGTTTTTAGGCTTAGGAGGATATCTCCTAAATTAAGATCTCACTAGGGGATTTTCCGAAAAATAAAAAATCGAGTGAATATCCTCTGTGGTTATTCACTCGATTTATCCTGTTTTTCCTTGAGGTATGTTTACAAGCTTTATTATTTTTTGCCCCACCGTCTCTAACTTTTTTTATTCTTCTTCAAAAATAATCGTAAATAATTTTGTAGAGAAAAGAAACATGAAGACATGTAGTGGAAATAAAATAATAATTGTTCGTTTGTGTTTAAATACTTTATTTAAAAGCAAAATGTAATCAATATAAGAAATAAAGAGAACGCCCATTAGATTGGAATATTTCCACTTCATTTTATACGTGATGAGAGTAACTGCCGTTAAAAAATAGGAATAAAAAGGGACAATGGAAAAATGTTTATTCCAGGTTTGAATGACACCATCTCCCATCTTCAGCAATTTAAATACGGATAGGATAAAGAAGACATTCATATTGTAGGTATACATCGACATAAAGGAGGTAATCCACTTAACAATTGGCTGTTCTTTTTTTAATAATTGAAACCACTTGTCACTTCCTATAAAACATACAAGTAAAAATAAGAAAGTATACGTTGTCTTCCACCAGTTATTACGAAAAATCTTCAAACGAACAAAAAGAAGTTCAATCAAAACAAAAAAGATTGAAAAAATCAATTTCCATTTCCATTTTAATCGAAATGCTGTAATGGCTGTTGCAGCAATTGGAACATATATAGCTTGTGAAAATATTGCACCCAAATAATTATCGAGTTTTTTATTCTTTAATATGTTCGGATAATATGTATAACCATGGAATAAGTTCAGAACAAAAAATTCAAAAAGATATGCAAACCCAATGTTTGATAGGAATAATACAAAATATCTTTTATCCCTTTTTTTAATAAAAGTAAAACCTAACACGATTACGTGCATAATTAATAGCACAATAAATGGCTTTGATTTTCTATTTATTTTCCTCTTAAATGGATTTATTCTCACTATTCTACTCCTAATTGATTAGCTAGATAGTAGTTAGTTTAATTCTCTTTTACCGTAATTATTCAAGAGAAAGCGATCTGCCTACTTTTCAAATTCTGCGACACGCTTAACCCTATCAAGGAAATCTGTCACAATTTTATCAGTAGCGAACACTAAAAATAATTTCACAAACCATTTTATGATTGTGTTCATAAAATGGTTTTCTTTAAATAACTATCCAATAGTTTATTAAATCTTTGTAATTGAAAAGCATACTCAAATACTGAAACTCCAACTGATATAATTCTCATTTTATTATCTGGGTCTTCTTTGTAGTTATTTAAGAGTTTTTCAAAAAATAGCTTTAGTTCTTCTTCGTTTATTGAGATCGTATCAGAATCTTCAATTTTTACTTTTCCTTCATATTTCAACAAATAATACTCATGGCATTTAATGAGATGTTCGAGAAACTGATCAAATAGCTGATTCTCTTCATCGTTTGTTTTACTTTGAAAGTAATGTTCATCAATCACTTCCAATACAGCTTCACCTTGCTTTATTGTCTTCAACATTTGTTTGAACACGACTATTTCTCTCACATTCAAAGGATTTATTTTAGCCATTTTCTCTCGTTCTTCATCGAATATTTTGTATTGTTCCTCGAGTTTTTCTCTACTCTTTATTAACATTGCCCAGTTTTCTTTAAATGTTTTTTCGGTTAGTTCATCTGAAATGGCTGTTCTAAGCAGCAAGGATAATGTCTGAAATGCTTCCTGTACTTTTTGATAATAAATTTGTTTAAATTTTGGTGGAAATAATAAGGCATTGATAAGAAATGCAGTAAAAATTCCGATCATCATAATCGTAAAACGATTCAATGCATACAACCAATCCTCATTCCCAGGAGCAGTCATGATTGCTAAAACAGTCACTATTGTAAGGGAAATGATGTTGCCTTCCATTTTAAGTTTCAAACTAATTAAAATAACAAATATTAAGACAACACCTATCGTAAGAGGTGTTTGATCCAAAAACTTTACTGCTAATAAAGCAATAATCGCGCCAAATGTATTTGTCATTAACTGATCAAGCATTTGTCTCCATGTTCGATAAATAGAAGGCTGCATTGAAAAAACAGCTGCAATTGCAGCAAAAACAGCCGGCTCTAATCCAAAGAAATAACAAATATATAAAGCAAGTGTAACTGATATCCCCGTCTTTAGTGCTCTAGGACCTAAAGTAATCACAATAAAAACCCTCCAAACCCAAAAAACATCTATATTATTGTTCTTTTATTTTAGTTACTTTAAAATGACTATAATACCTTATCTTAGCACCTAATTTAAACTTTTTAAAATCTCTTTTATCCCTATCGCATACCCTTAGGATCCTTTTTTAGACCAATCTTTATGAATAGGTTTGCACAATGTAAGGATCAATGTTTTCAACCTTCATGGTTTTATAAAAGGTACAGCATGTTGAAACGAATTTAAAACATGAAAAAGCCAACTGTTTAAGTCGTAATCATTCGACCTTACCAGTTGACTTTAAAGCTTTTTTCATCAGTCTTGTTAACAGACATTCTCCAGCTTACTAAAAAACATACTCTTTATTAAGCTTTCAAGCATGAATGGAGTATGAATAAAACCACTATCTATATGGAGACGCTCCGTACGTTGATGTGCATCTTTGCCAAATGGCCCTATATTGAGAACCGGTGCTTGAAGTTGGAGCATCTCTCCAAACGGGATTGTGTAAGAATCTCCCCAGACAGGTGCATTCCTTTCAAAAATCGTTAAACCATCTGCATCATCTTTATATTGAACATAACTTAAATCACAAATCCCATTAAAGTAGTGAATTTGACTAAGTTCCAACTCAAACTTGCTTGCAGCCTCCTTCATTAATTGCACAGATTTAATAATTAACGGATCATTTGACGAATTGACAGCTGGGTAATATGGCGGTGCAAATAATAATATGATAGCCGGAGCTAGTTCTTGGCATTGAATCATCAATTTATCAGCAATTCTGATCGACTTTTCCCGTTCATCCCATTCAGGATTCTCGAGTATTTCCCTCTTTATTTGTTTAATAAACGTTGTTCCGAACTTCTCTACAGCATGCTCAACTAAATTCTCATATCTCAATACTCTAACATTACCAACACCTTCAATTTGTTCACGCCGGCAAATTGCTCGATAGGCATCATTGCACCTTTGCGCCGCTTCTTGTGCAAGTTGCTCAAATATTTCCATTATATCTTGAGCGGTTCTTTTCAATATAAATATATTGTAAAGTGCTGCTGCACTATATGGTGTTTGTGTTGAGTATTGCATTTTTAAATCTTTTTGCTGGAGTGAAACTGGTAATGGTGTGCTTTCACCAAGATCACTTTCACAAAAAAGAGGGTTCCACTCTATAAGCTGTGTAAGATATGAAGCGATATAATTAGCTGTTATTCCTTTCAGTGGTTCACCAACATGTGTTTCTTTTCCATAGAAAAGAGCTGCAGGCATGATCTTTCCCATTGATCCAGTATAAATATAATGTTTGTTATCACCAGGTTTTTGTGAAAATGATGGCTCACTATTTAGAAACAGTTTGTATTTAAGATTATATTTATCCCGAATGGCTACAAGTTGTTTTACCGCTGCTCGCATACCTGACGAATTCACTTCTTCATCAGGAACTGATAACAAAAGAAGGTTGATCGGCCACTCTTCAACACTTGCTTTTTCTATGAGAGCCATATGAATAGCAAGCCCCATTTTCATATCCATTGTCCCTCGACCGAACAAATACTCCCCTGACTCTAAATCAGCTCGAGCTTCTTGGGAAAGATCATCTTTTCGATTATGAAGGATCTTTGTTAACTCCTCTGGTTGACAAGCATATGGTTCAAGATCACCATATTCATCTGTTTGAACCGTGTCAAAATGACTTATTAAGACAATTGTCTCTTCTGCATCTTGATGCTTGTATAATGCACCTACAAAACACCTTCCAAGGTCTGCTTTATGAAGTGATAAGTGTTCAGGATTTTTTTTGAAATAATCCAGCATTCTTAGCTTTTCTTGAAGCTTACTAGTAAATGTTCGTTCCCCCTCTGTTAGAGTTCGACTATCCCAACTGACAAGTTCACATAACAAGCGACGAAGTGTTTCAGGATTTCCCCATAATAATTGTCTCATGAAAAATCCCCTTTCCAATTTTTTATGAAAATTGTAGAGATAACCAACTTGTTCCGCCGTCTCGCTGAAATCTAACATGATTAAATTAAAATAAGTATCCAAATCATTCATATCGATTCTATTCTTTGTCAACACTTCTATCTTTCATTCATAAACACTTAGAAAACAAGAATATTCAGAATTATATATATACCTTACCTTCTAATGCTTCATTTTCCCTTAATGTTGTCATTTTTCCTCACATACATTCTATCCATTAAAATGAAACGTACATAGAAAGCAGTAAGAAGTCTTGTTATTGAATAAAAAAGAATGGTTATGAAATTTGATGTAGGTATTGCAACAGAGTTTAATAAAAAGGCTCTTTTCTAAAAGATTGTTGTTTTTTAAGCAAAAAACTATTTAAGGTTGATTGGAGCAGATTGCGAGACTCCTGCGGGTGTAGCGGGACAGGTGAGACCCCGCAGGCGTTTACGCCGAGGAGGCTTACCGCCCGCCCCGCGGTCATCGTGCATCTCTCGCTACAATCAACCCCTCCGCACTACTAAGTAAATAGCAACAAAGTTTGTTAAAACAGCCAATAAAAATAAGGATAACTTTAGTAGGAGACTTCCATTTAAACAGCCTTTTGTTGTTTGAGTAATAGCAATGGATGAAACTCATCCATTGCTAGAAATATATATTAAATGATAGAAATGTAAAAGAAAAAATAATTAACTAATGATGGCTTTACGCTCAAAATGATCTAAAAATGTTTCAACAATGAATGGGTCAAAATGTTTCCCTTTTTGTTCGTAAATAAAAGATAGTGCATCCTCTGTCGTCCAAGAGTCTTTATATGGTCTTCGGCTTGTCAATGCATCGTAAACATCGACAACTGCTACAATTCTCGCTTCTAAGGGAATATCCTCACCACTTAATTGATTCGGGTATCCTGTTCCATCCCACTTTTCATGATGATAAAGAATAATATTCCGTACAATATCTTGATTAAAAATTAATTCTGAATGTAATTCTTTCGAAAATTTATTAACGATATCGACACCCATCAAAGGGTGCATTTCAATTATTTTTCGCTCATATGTTGTCAATGGACCTGGTTTATACAAGATTCCTTCAGGGATACCGGATTTTCCGATATCATGGAGAATACTTGAATGAATAATATGATGTACGGTATTTTTTGGAATCTTTAAATGATGTCTTTGAACATGTTCTGTAATTAGCATTTCGGTTAATTCCTGTACTCGAAATAAATGTTCTTCAATGCCCGGGTCACGAATTTCACAAGAAATAGCTAGAACCTTAAGTAATTCTCTCTGTGTTTCTATTCGTTTATTTTCTGAGAGATAAATACCTTGCTTTAATTGTTCTAATTCACGAAAAACACCAACAAAGTACACATCCATTCCAACCTGTATCGGAGAAATCGTGATTGACGAATGCCAGATTTCACCGGACTTTTTTCGATTGACAAACACACCTGACCACGGCTTACCTTCACTTAACATCTTTTTTAGTGATGTGTAGGTTGACTTTGGTGTCATCTTTGACTTCATAAATCGAGCATGTTCGCCAATTATGGAATCCCCTGAATAACCGGTTACCTTTTCGAATTCCTTGTTTACATTAACAATAATATGCTTGTAATCGGTAATAATAACCGCATCTCCGAGCATTAAATAACTTTCAAGTTGAAATGGCAACTCTTCAATCTTGGTCAACTTCTCCATTCCTCTCTCTTAAGAGTACTAATTCATTTCATGTGTTATAGTTGTAAGACTATCCGCAGATAAGGCAACCTCTTCAAATGCCTTTCCGATTTCATTTACTACGTTAACAAAAGAAACGAGTTCATGTTCAATCTTGTTATTTTGACGTTTTGTTTCACTCATCGTTTTAAGGATTTCTTCAAAGTGCATATCTGTTTCTTTCATGCTATTGCTGCCATTCGTTACTGAATCCCTGATTTTCCCGAGCGATTGTGTTAACTTTTCGACTTGAGAATTTGTATTAAGAATTAAATTAGCTACGTTCGTAACCGATACCTTTGTCTCTTCAGAAAGCTTTCGAACTTCATCTGCCACGACTGAAAAACCTCGGCCATGTTCGCCGGCTCTAGCGGCTTCGATCGCAGCGTTTAATGACAATAAATTTGTCTGGTCTGCAACACTAGTGACAATGTTAACAATTTCCTGCATTTCTTTACTGATTTCTAATAATACCTGTACATCTTTTGATATGTCATTTACCGCACTAGAAATACTTTGCATATTAGCATTTTGTTTACCTAACTGCTCTTTTCCATCTTCAGCACGTTCTTCAGCCAATATAGATAATTCTGTTCCTTTATTTGCAAGGGATACAATTTCATAAGATTGAGCTTCCAATTGGTGAAAAGTTGCATTCGTTTCTTCAGAAATGGCTGCAAGATTTTCTGATGCACTTGCGACATTTTCCCTAATCAAGATCTTTTGCTCTTCGTTTTGTCTTCTTAATCTATCAGATTCAGCGTCATAGGCTTCAAGAACCAATTGTTGTTCAAGATTTAATATTTTTGATACAGCCTTAATTGCTAAATAATAGTCTTCTTTATGTATAAGCTTCTCTTCAATAATTTCAACTAATGAAAGGAACAAATCCTGAAAAGCACACATATACCACTTTGTTTTTAACCCGATTCTCACGTGTATTTGTGCAATTCGGATTCTCTTTTCAAAATATTCTCCATCTATTACACCATCAAACATTTCTGCTATATGTTTAGTTAGGGTTTTTTTCAATCTTTCAATTGAACTATGATCATTTATAATCTTAAATAAAGATGGTTCATTCTCTAAATTGCGATAAAACCCTCCAACAATTTTATCAATATTTTCAGCTACAAACGGTTGTAAAGCATGAATAATCTCCAGATCTTCTTTTGTTAGTGCTATCATCTGAATTTGCTTCTCAATGTCACTTCCCGGAGAAACGTTAATAGCTGCTTTCCCATTTGTAATTTGGATCCTATCATATGATTGTTTCACTTTTTTAAAAAACATAGTTATATCCCTCCTACTTTCTACCTAACCCTTAACAAATATATCATATATAAAATAGGATTATTGTAATAGTAAAGGTCAATATTTAACAATTCAAAGGCAATTCTCCAACTAAGATAATAGGTTTAGATGTGAAAGATTGATTCTGGACAGTAATAGCAGATGCATGGAAATGAAATCTATCAATTTTTTAAATAAAACGATCACCTTCCCCTTATAATCTATCAACTTAAAAGAAAAATCGTACATTTGATAAAAACCGACACGAACAAGAGACATATCGAAGTAACTACTCTCCTTGTGATTTGATATGTTATCATATGTAAAAATGATACTATTTAAGTGAACGTTGATTGTAGGTGTTAAAAGTGTTTACTATCATTGCATTATTTCTTCTAGCTGGAATAACTGAAATTGGCGGAGGTTATCTTATCTGGTTATGGTTACGTGAAGGAAAGCCATACTATTTTGGAATAGGTGGTGGCATAGCTTTAGCTCTATATGGGGTGATCGCTACGTTTCAATTATTCCCTTCTTTCGGCAGAGTGTACGCTGCTTATGGCGGTGTTTTTATTATTTTGTCTGTCCTTTGGGGCTGGGGAATCGATAAAAAAGTGCCCGATACATATGATTGGATAGGTGCCTTTATTTGTTTAATTGGTGTATCCATTATGCTTTGGGCTCCGAGAAATTGAACTTATTTAATATAAACGTTTAGATTGGTGATTTCCTATGTCTTTATTATTCGTGATAATTGGTGGGTTTTTAGGTACTATTTGCAGATATTCTGTTGGAGAATGGCTATACACTGAAAATGGATTTCCGTTAGCAACACTTTCTGTTAATCTTATCGGTTGTTTTATTCTAGGGTGGTTTTTAACATTTGTTAATCACAGAAAAACAATAAACCCAGCATATACCTTTATTTTTGGAACAGGATTTATCGGTTCCTTTACAACATTCTCAACATTTTCAGTAGAGACCATTCAATTGTTCCTAAAGGGACTTTATGTTACTGCACTGGTTTATGTGCTCTCAACAATGATACTTGGTCTACTATTAACCTTCTTAGGCAGTAAAGTAGCTCTTTTAAATCGAAAAAGAGGTGATACTGTATGATTTGGTTAATAGGACTAGGTGGATCTTTAGGTGCGGCTTTAAGATTTTTATTTGGCAGTTTTATTAGTAACAGAACAAAGAGAATGTATCCATTTCCAATGGGTACATGGCTTATTAATATTTCAGGATCATTTTTACTTGGCATAATTGCTAATTTGCATCATTCAAATCAACTATCTGATTGGGCTTGGTACTTTATCGGGGTGGGATTTTGTGGAGCATATACAACCTTTTCAACATTTGGATACGAGACAATCACGCTTATATACTCAAATAAAATAAAAATAGCCATCCTTTATGTCGTATCATCATTTGGATTAGGGGTTATTTCCGCTGCAATTGGTTTCTTTTTCATTCCTTCCTAAAGATGCAGTTTTACTGTAGAAGTAAGTGTGTAAAGCACTTGAGCACCATTTCTAAATTGAATGGTGCTGGTCGTGAAACATGCCTTTTTAAGATTGGCGAGTGTCCAATGCGAAATTTGTCTGTTAAACGTTATCGAAAATATAAACTGGACTTGCAAAGAAGTCAATTTTACGACCGTAGAAAGCATTAAAGGGAGTGCATAAATCACTCCCTTTACGGCATAGAACTGGTAATAGACTCTATTATTAGAGCGAGAACACCTAAAACTACGGTCATTAAAGTTGAACTAAATAATATTCTTTTACTAACCATCATTAGTAGATGTTTTTCTACTATTCCTTTTTATTTATACCCTCTCTTTTAAGTTAGTAGAATTTCCACCATTCAATCCATGACTATTTTACCCTCTCTACAAGTTCTTATTTCTCAATTCTTATAAAAAAATTAATTTATTCATAACATCCGGATTTATGCTATAATTTGGAAATTAATACGAACTTATTATAGGGAGAGATAAGTCATGATTTATGATGTTATCATTGTTGGTTCAGGCCAGGCAGGACTATCTATGGGTTATTATCTGAAACAAACAAAGTTAACATTTCTTATTTTAGATAAAGGACTTACGATTGGTGAGGCCTGGAAGAACCGTTATGATTCATTAACATTATTTACACCAGTTTCATATAGTTCATTGCCTGGTTTGGAATTAGACGGTATGCCAAATCACTATCCTACCAAAGATGAAATGGCAGATTATTTAACGAAATATGCAGAAACATTCTCACTACCAATCCTCCTAAATACATCTATTTCCAAACTAGAACAAACAGCAACTAACTTTTTGCTAACAACGAATCGCGGGGACTATACGGCTAAGCAAGTAGTTATTGCAACAGGACCTTTTCAACATCCTTATATCCCAGACTTCTCACGTTTACTTTCCGATCAGGTTCTCCAACTGCATTCATCAAATTATAAAAATTCTAAACAATTAAAACAAGGTCCTGCATTGGTTGTAGGAGGAGGAAATTCTGGTTCACAAATTGCTGTTGAGTTATCAAATGATAGAAATGTCTATTTATCAGTTGGGCATAAACTGAAATTCCTGCCTCAAGATTTAGGTAATAAAAGCATATTTTGGTGGTTTGATAAACTTGGAATATTAAAGGTACATACAAACAGTAAATTCGGAGAATTTTTTAAGGAAATGCCTGACCCTATTTTTGGATATGAATTAAAATCTTTACTTAAGAATGGAAAAATCACATTAAAACTAAGGGCAAAATCTGTGGTAAATGATCATATCGTTTTTGAAGACAATAGTAAAATAGAAGCAGCAAACATCATTTGGTCAACTGGCTTTAATGGAAATTATGGCTGGATTCATACACCAAGTGTATTTGATAAAAAGGGAGTTCCTATTCACCAAAGAGGTGTAACATCAATAAGAGGATTATTTTTTTTAGGCCTGCCTTGGCAATACAGAACAGGATCAGCCCTCCTTCAAGGTGTTGGAAGGGATGCTGAGTATTTGATGCAACAAGTATTATTAAATACAAAATAGATTAATTAGTAGTTTATCTATCTATCATCTCCCTCGCATCAAGTTTCTTTCTTATATGTAACTTTTGCGAACATGAAAAAGCTGCCCTTTTGCGGCAGCTGAATGTTATTCGATTTATACTTCTGGTGTTGGTGTAGGTCTTGCATAACCATCTTTGTACATTTCATCAATCTCCGAGCGAATCTCTTTTATGCTTTTTCCTTCTTGGTAATCAAGAATGGATTGAGCAGCGATCTCTAAACAAACTCCACATTTTGTTCCATGATCATCCCACACGATAGCACCACTTACCTTATTCTCAAACACAAAGCAATCATAATTATTTTTATGATTTGCAGATTCTCCACAACCACAGTAGCATGGAATGTTTTCAAGCAACTCCTTATTTTTTGCTGCAGCAGTGTAAATAATTTGCATATCCTCAGGTTTATCTTTTAGAAAATGAGGGATTTCGCTTATACCTTTCGTTTCCTCTTGAATATCATAGCTAGTATGTTCTTGATGACTGGCATGTTCGCCCATATTTTCTACAACTTTTGATTGTCCAGAACAAGCAGATATTATAAATGTTGATAGTATACTAATGAACAAGATTTTAACCTTCATATTTCACCCCTATTGACTTTAGTCATCTTATATTTTCAGCGAAATTCTTTTTGGAATCAAGGGATAAAACAAAAATCCATTCGTGGATGTTAAGCACGATTATGGAATCCGCGATACTAGCATCCTTATGAACTGAACTCTCTTTGTAGTTGTAATCACGTCCATGTTTTTGAATCACAGAAAGTTACATGTAAATTTTTTGTAAATATTAGCTTTTAGACGAGAAAAAAGAAAAGTGAATGATAAAATGATTAATATCGAACGTTTCAAAGAAATGAATGACTAATAAAGAAGGTGAACTCACTCATGAGACAAGCTAATATGCATCATGTATTTCGTTCATTGTTTGAAATTCTTATTGTTTCAACGAGGCTCGGATTAACATCCTTTGGTGGACCAATCGCCCACTTAGGGTACTTTCATGAAGAATATATCCGCAGAAGGAAATGGATGGATGAAAAAAGCTATGCAGATCTAGTTGCACTTTGTCAATTTCTACCTGGACCAGCCAGTAGTCAAGTAGGGATTGGGATTGGCGTTATGCGTGCTGGAGTTTTGGGAGGGATTATTTCCTTTATTGGGTTTACGCTTCCCTCTGTCTTAGCACTAATCATCTTTGCTTACATTCTTCAGGGATTAAATGTAGCAGATGCTGGTTGGATACATGGATTAAAAATCGTTGCAGTTGCTGTTGTCGCACACGCCATCTTAGGAATGGCGCAAAAGCTTACTCCAGATTTAAAAAGGAAGGCACTTGCTTTATTTGCATTAGTAAGTACACTTTTATGGCAAACTGCATTTACACAAGTAGGAGTCATACTTATTGCTGGATTAGCTGGATTTTATTTATATAGAAAAAACACAGATCGTGATGATTCAAGAATCGAATTTCCAATTTCAAAAGGTACTGCCATTTTTTGCTTAACATTATTTTTCGGATTACTTATTCTTCTGCCAATTTTAAGTGAAGTATCTTCTTTAAATTGGATTGCTATGTTTGATAGCTTTTATCGATCGGGTTCATTAGTCTTTGGTGGTGGTCATGTCGTTTTGCCTTTATTAGAACGTGAATTTGTACCAACAGGATGGCTTAGTGAAGAAGCATTCTTGGCTGGTTATGGAGCAACACAAGCTGTTCCAGGTCCACTGTTTACATTTGCTGCCTATCTAGGTACAGTTATGAATGGATGGCAAGGTGGTTTATTAGCGACCATTGCAATTTTCTTACCTGCGTTTCTGCTTATTTTAGGCACATTACCTTTTTGGGATGTATTACGTCGTAATCCTAAAATAAGAGGAGCATTAATGGGCGTAAATGCAGCCGTTGTTGGAATCCTTATTTCTGCTTTTTACGACCCTATCTGGACTAGCAGTATTCTCACTCCAATTGACTTCGCTTTAGCTGCGGTACTATTCAGTATGCTAGTCTATTGGAAGTTACCCCCATGGATTATCGTCATAACTGGAGCGGTTGGCGGATCGTTGATTACATTAATCTAATACTCGAAATCAAAAAAAGCATCATTTTGATGCTTTTTTCATTATAATTGAAACTTTTATTCGTTCAATAACATGATAATACTCGTACATTAGTTTCCAATATATTAATGTGCGTGTGTACCCTTTTAAGTTAATACTCTAACCTTTACCATCTGGAATTAAATTAAATTTCTGTTCCTCTTTATTTATGGTCACACTAAATACAGCTTCTGAGTTGATATGACATAATCTTCTGATCTCTCTTGGTATATGAACAGTTCCGTTTTGGCTAAACACACATTGACTTTCGTAATCATATCCTTCCTTATTTGTTATTACAATTTTTTTATCCTCTAAAAAAATATTTATTATATCGCTAGGTTTAAGATTTATTTCACTTCTTATCCAATTTGGAATATATACCTGTCCAGTTTTGGTTAATTTCAGCTTATTCAGTTCAATCACCTCAGGATTAATGTTTATTTGAATAGAATAATTAAAAAGTGTGAAGAAAATATGCATTTTCAAGCAATTAGCATTTGTATTGAATGATATGATGTTACTGCTAATGAGAAACAATAAAGTAATATCATTCAATCTGCATACTTTCTCAACATTTTCGCATTAAAATATCCCTATACTTGTAAAGGTGAATGAATATGAAAATCTCAATTAAATTAGGCTTATGGTTCTTTATTTGCATTTTCATCATTGAAACTTGTTCAATGGTTTATTTACATCGTAATGTCATACACTCTCTTGTCAACGAAGAACTATCTTCATTAAGGGCAAGAGGAAATAGCCATCGTGATGTTCTAGAAATGTCATCTGATAATGCTACTCTTCATCACATTGGATTAATGGAATCCCAAACAGATACAGAAGTCGTCATTACAAATACAGACGGTGATGTATTAGAATCATCTAAAGCAATCGATGATGATATGAAAAAAATATTAAGTAAAGCGACTTATGATATACCAAGAAACGGACTGATATTACAATCAAACTTGAAAAATGAAAAATACATTGCAACGGTTTCATCTTATGATGGAGGAAAACAAAATCAAGGATATGTTTACATGTTCAAAAGCAAAAATCAGATTCATCATTTTATTTCACAATTGAATAATCATTTCTTTCTTGCTGCGTTATTGATCTTATTTTTTACGCTGATAACGATTTTCTTTTTATCTAGAGCTTTAACAAGACCCCTTGTTTCGATGAAAGAAGCAACTAGTAAACTAAGTATAGGTGATTTTTCTGTTTCTCTTCCTGTTACTTCAAATGATGAAATTGGTGAATTATCAAAATCAATTCAAACACTGGCTAATGACTTGAATTATTTAAAAAAGGAAAGAAATGAATTTTTAGCAAGTATTTCTCATGAACTTCGCACTCCTTTAACCTACATAAAAGGTTATGCCGATATTGGAAGAAGAAACACTTTAGATGAAACAGAAAGAATTAGTTACTTAAACATCATTCATGAAGAAGCGGATCATGTAAGTGATTTATTACAAGAATTATTTGAACTTGCAAGGATGGACCAAAATGAATTTTCTATTTCAAAAGAACGTACAAATATTTGTTTATTCATTCAATCTATATATGGTAAGGTACTACCTGCATTTAAAAGTAAAGGAATTCATTTACAGGTAGATTGTAAGAAGAATGTTTTTGTTGAAATTGATCCTATACGCTTTGAACAAGTCTTTTTAAACCTATTAGATAATTCTCTAAAATACTCTAAAGAGAATACAATTACTACGATTGAAGTATTACAGGAAAACAATAACATAATCATTTTTATCAAAGACCAAGGAAAGGGAATTCCTTCTGATGATTTACCATATATCTTTGACCGCTTATACCGTGTTGATAAATCTCGATCAAGGCTAACTGGTGGTTTTGGTTTAGGCTTGGCTATTGTCAAAGAAATAGTGGAGGCTCATAATGGTGTAATTTCAGCTGAAAGTATAGATAGTAAAGGGGCATGTTTTAAAATCATATTAAAGGAGCAATAAAATGAAAACCGTTTTACTAATTGATGATGAACAAAGAATGCTTGATTTATTATCTTTATATATATCTCCTTATGGTTACAAGTGTATAAAGAAAGTCTCAGGTAAAGATGGCATAAAGTTTTTAGAGCAGGAAAATGCCGATATTGTCATTCTTGATGTCATGATGCCAGAAATGGATGGTTGGACAACCTGTGAAAAAATAAGACATTTTTCTAATGTGCCTATCATTATGTTAACGGCTAGAAGTGAAAAGCAAGATATCGTCAGAGGCTTAAAAACTGGAGCAGACGATTATTTATCAAAACCTTTTAACGAACAGGAATTGTTAGCAAGAATCGAAGCAGTGATTCGTCGGACTAGTGGGCATAAAAATGAAGAAGGCCATATTACTTTTAAAGGTTTAACTTTAAATAAAGCAACCTTCGAACTGAGATTTCGTAATGAAGGAATTACATTAACCCCAAAAGAATTTGACCTATTAGAGTTATTTTTGAATTACCCAAATAAGGTTTTCTCACGGGAGCATCTCCTTACAACTTTGTGGGGACTAAGAGCCGAAACAGAAGATAGAACAATTGATTCTCATATAAGAAACGTCAGGGAAAAACTACGTCATGCAGAATTTCCAGTTGATAAACATTTAAAAACTGTTTGGGGAGTGGGGTATAAATGGAGTTCAGAGGCATACTGATGACTCCGAAAGTTATTTAGCAATAGCACTGATCTAGATCTTGGAGGTAAAAAGGTGAAGATTAAAAGAAGGATTATCTCTCTATTTTTTATAAGTATTTTTCTAACAGCATGTAATGAAGTAGAGACAAAAAACTCAACTCAAAATTCAGAAACTTTTGAAGAATTAAAGGATATAAAAATAGAACATATTCACGGGATGGGGTACGCAGGAAACAATAATGATTTATATTTCGCCATTCATGATGGATTAGTTCGACTTTCACACAATAAATGGTATAAAACAAGTGAAAACAATCATGATTATATGGGATTCCAAGCTATTGATGAGGGGTTTTACTCAAGTGGGCATCCTGAGCAAGGATCTAATTTAAAAAACCCACTTGGATTAATCAAAAGCTCAGATGCTGGAAGATCTTTTAAAAAACTTGCTTTTTACGGTGAAACAGATTTTCACTATTTAGCTGCGGGGTACACTAGCCATACGATATACGTCATTAATGAAATGCAAAATACAGAATTAGAAACAGGCTTATATTACACAGATGACGAAGGAGAGAATTGGATAAAAAGTGACATGAAAGGAGTTTCTTTTAACTCTATTGGTAACATCGCTACCCATCCAACAAAGTCAAATATGATTGGAATCTCCACTGATAATGGCTTATTTATTTCAGATGATTTTGGCAGCCAATTCAAGTTAATTTCAAATTCTAATCCAGTTACTACTTTACAATTCGACGAAAACTCAATCTATTATTTTAGTTTAAATGAAAATGATTCTACACTTATCAAAAAAGATCTTGCGACTCAAAAAGAGGTTAACCTTTCCATACCATCTGAAATTAATCAAGACAATCCAGTTATGCTTATTGCTTCAAACCCCAAAAATAGAGACGAGATTACAGTAATTACCTATAAAAATGACATATATCAAACCATAGATAACGGCACCTCTTGGAAATCCTTAATGACCGATGGGGAAATTAAATAAGAAAATACGGGTACGTTAAACTAACATTGGATTATAGTAAGTAAGGTGTAAGTTTTGAAAAAAAGTGTGATTCTCTTTATATAAAACAGAATCGAGCTAAGAGAATATGAATTTAAGAGGAGAATATATCGATGAGGAAACTAAATGAGAAAAGTATTAGTACATTATACGAAAGAGGAGGACAAGTAAATGTCTGATCGCGAATTGCCCCCTAACACACCACGCTGGGTGAAAGTCTTTTTTATCATTGCTATCGTTTTAATTCTGTTGTTTGTAATCATGAAAATCACTGGCATCGGTGGTGATCACGGTCCTGGTCGTCACTTTTCGTCTTATGGGTCTAGTAACTATTTTTCAACAGTAGAACATAAGGTACACCTAACATGATCATGTTACCTAGTATCCGCAAATTAGCACTATTGGTACATATCATTTCCACTGTTAGCTGGATCGGTGCGGTTGCTGTATTCCTAGCTCTTTCTATTTCTGGTTTGAACAGCCAAGATAATCACATTGTGCGTGCCGCCTATCTCTCGATGGAGCTAACAGCCAGGTTAGTGATCGTTCCGTTAAGTCTCGTCTCATTGCTAAGCGGACTTGTTCAATCACTTGGAACTAAATGGGGCTTATTCCATCATTATTGGGTTTTAGTAAAATTCCTGCTAACCCTCCTTGCAACCATCGTCTTGATTTTGCAACTGAAGCCAATTAGTTATATATCGGATATAGCCTCAAACACTACATTAACAAGCGACAATCTTCTAGAGGCGAGACTCTCCCTCGTTGTCCATGCTGGTGGCGGTCTTCTGGTGTTGCTTGCTGTCACAATACTTTCTGTGTATAAACCTCGGGGCATGACTCGCTACGGGTGGCATAAACGAAATGAGCAAAGTTAAGAGTTAAATCTTTAAGGAATGGATCTATATTTATTTTGTAATAATCAACATTTAAGTAAAGGTACTTAATTGAAAATCAGGTCAAATAAAAGGTATTCGTTATTATAGATCTATATCATTCAACGAAATTATTTTTCTTGAGACTTTAATATTAAAGAAAAAAAGGCTTATCTATTTTGATAAGCTCTTTTTAAGTTAGCTTTTATTCAATTAGCTAAAATTTATTTAGATGACAGTTCACTTTCTGTTACCCATTTGTGATTTTTTACTTTTTCTCCTCCATTTGTAGGAGTGTAATCCACCATATACACAGTAGTTTCTTCAGCTGAATCAATTTCAGCTGTTGCACCTTTCATCCCTTCCATATGATCTGCGTTTAAGACAACTTCAGTTCCTGGTTCGAATTTTTCATCCCCAGCATTTTCAATTTCTTCGTGAATAACCCATTTATGATTTTCTACTTTTTCCCCACCAGTAGTCGGAGTATATGAAACAACATATGCTGTGGTTTCATAGGCTCCAACAATTGTTGCTTCAGCACCCTTCATCCCTTCCATGTGGTCTGTTTCAAGGTTAGCTTGACTTCCAACTTTATAGGTAGGATTTTCTGCCTCTTTCAAACCTTCTGGAACTTCACCTGAGCCAGAATGGTTCATCTCAGAATGGTCCATCTCCGTACTTTCTTCAGTACTTGAATTCGTTTCAGTATTCGTATTTTTATCTGATTTAGTTTCCTCATCATTACTTGCACACGCTGATAACGTAAATGCTAAAATCAATGAAACAATTCCCATTCCAATTTTTTTACTCATTATTATCCTCCTCAATATCCACTTTAATAGATCTAACAAAAGAGTAACAAAATAATTTGCAGAAAATATGCATATTTTTCTTTTTTCTTAACATTGTCCTAAACAAAAAGTTTCCCTGTTTCCTATTTCAATAAACATCAAGCCCCTTAGCAAAGAGGAGTTGTTGTATTTCTCATTACAACTTAATTCTTTGGAGGCGTAGAGCATTTATTACAACAGATACTGAACTGAAAGCCATAGCAGCACCAGCTAACCATGGAGCCAAAAGACCAATTGCTGCAATTGGAATACCAACTACGTTATATGCAAATGCCCAGAAGAGGTTTTGTTTGATATTTCGAATGGTTTTTTTACTCATAATAATTGCATCTGCGATCGTATTTAAATCACCACTTATTAGCGTAATATCAGCAGCCTCCATCGCTACATCTGTTCCTGTACCCAAAGCCATTCCAATATCAGCAACAGCTAAAGCTGGGGCATCATTAATTCCATCGCCAACCATAGCTACCTTTTTTCCTTCTTTTTGAAGTTTCTTTACTTCTTCGGCTTTACCTTCAGGGAGAACCTCAGCAATAACATGTTCAATTTTGACCTGTTTTCCAATAGCCTCTGCTGTTCTTTTATTATCACCTGTAATCATAACAACATTAATATTCAAATCCTTTAATCGTTGAATAGCCTCTATTGATGTTTCTTTAATTGTATCGGCTACGGCAACAATACCGATGTATATTCCATCAATGCTTACAAGCATAGCTGTTTTTCCAGTGTTCTCAAGGCTTTCCATCGTCGGTAATGCTGTTTCTATATCAATGTGTTCTTTTGTCATAAGCCTGCGGGTTCCAATAAGAATTCTTCTATTATCTACAATAGCTCTTACACCATAACCTGGGATTGCTTCAAATTCTTTTACCTCTTTTAGACCTATATTTTTTTCTTTTATCCCCTGAACAATTGCTTGAGCCAAAGGATGTTCAGACTGATTTTCAGCAGAACCAATAAGTGATAAAAACTCTAGTTCTTCAAAGTCTTCATGTAAAATGACATCAGTTAATTTTGGAGTACCATTTGTAACTGTTCCTGTTTTATCTAGAATTACTGTGTCTATAAGGTGTGTCTTTTCTAGGTGTTCTCCTCCTTTAAAGAGAATACCAAACTCAGCAGCTCTCCCTGAACCTGCCATAATTGATGTAGGTGTAGCTAAACCGAGTGCACAAGGACAAGCAATTACCAATACAGCAATTAATTTTTCTAGAGCTTCCGCAAAATCACCTGGACTAATCCAAATATACCAGATCAGGAAAGTGACAATAGCAATACCTACAACAATAGGGACAAAGATTCCTGAGATTTGATCAGCAAGACGTTGAATCGGAGCCTTCGATCCTTGAGCTTCTTCTACAACCTTAATGATTTGGGAAAGGGCTGTATCTCTTCCTACTTTCTTTGCTTTTATCTTTAAAAAACCATTCTTATTGATCGTTGCACCAATAACTAAATCACCAATTGTTTTATCAATAGGAACACTTTCGCCTGTTAACATGGATTCATCTATCGCAGATTGCCCTTCGATAATTTCACCATCCACTGGTACTTTCTCACCTGGCTTGATATATACGAGGTCACCAACTTGAACTTCTTCAAGTGGTAATTCTTTTTCAACTCCATCTCTAATAACAATTGCTGTTTTTGCCTGAAGACCCATTAACTTTTTAATTGCTTCTGATGAACGACCTTTTGCTTTTGCTTCAAAAAGCTTTCCTAAAAGAATCAAGGTAATCAAGATAGCACTTGTTTCATAATAGAGACTCACCATGTGGGCATGAGAACCTATGGATGCTATCGTTAAATATAAACTATAAAAGTAAGCAGCTGATGTTCCTAGTGCAACTAAAACATCCATATTTGCACTTTTATTTCTTAATGCTTTATAGGCACCTACATAGAATTGCTTTCCAATGAAAAATTGGACTGGAGTGGCAAGAACTAATTGCACCCAAGGGTTCATTAATGCATCTGGTAGGTAGATAAAAGACGTAAAAGTGAAATGGCTAACCATCGCCCACAATAGTGGCAAAGAGAGGATTAATGAGAATATAAACTTTCCCTGTTGTTTCTTGATTTCCTTTTGGCGATAATCTTCGTTATCTTCTTTTTCCTCTTTTGAAATAGCTTTATATCCTAATTTCTCAACACGTTTAACAATTTCTTGTGTGCTTATTAATGAAGGATTATATTCCACTGTTGCACTTTCTAAGGCCAGGTTTACAGCTGCCTTTTTAACACCTTCTAATTTGTTTAGTCCTTTTTCAATTCTTGTTGCACAAGCAGCACATGTCATACCAGTAATATTAAATTCTTTTTTCTCTTTTACTACATCGTAGCCGAGCCCCTTAATTTTCTTTTGAAAGTCTTCTTCAGACACAAGTGTAGGGTCATACTTAATCGTTGATTTTTCAAGTGCTAAATTTACATTTGCTTCTTTAACACCGTCCATCTTATTTAGGCCTTTTTCAATTCTTGTTGCACATGCAGCACATGTCATTCCTATAATTTGATAATTTGTTTCTTTAACCTCACTACTCATTTACATCACCTCTTCTTTCATACGGGTGGGGGGTATAATTTTTTGTGAAAGATAACGTGCTATTGTAGCACGTTATCTTTTTCTTAACTTATTATTTAACTTCGTAGCCTTGATCATCAATTGTTTCTTTAATTTTACCTAGGGATACCTCAGAAGGATTAAATTCTACATCAACTTCTCCAGCCTTCAAATTAACTTTTGCTGACTTAACACCATCTAATTTTCCAACGCTTCCTTCAACTGAATTGACACAATGACCACATGACATACCATTAACTTTCAATGTTGTTTTTTCCATTCTTAATCTCTCCTTTAAAAATTTTTATATGATAAAGTACTTAGCAGAATGAGCAGAAACTAATTGTAAGATCACACTACACAAAACTAATATTTAATATAACCATAGACTAGCGGCTTTCTCTTCAAGAGCTCTAAATCTTTTTTCCATTTATCACCTCTCTACAACAAATATACTATACCCCCCTACCCTATGTAAAGAGTAAAAAATTATTTTTTCGCCCATTTTTTATAACCAATAGGTTATTGAATCGATTATTCCTACAAAAGTCATGAAGACACCTGCAATTCTTTGAATAAGAGTACCTAACTTCCTCCCTTTTTTCAATAAAACTCCACTTCCTCCAAGGTACCACATAAGAAAAATCGTTGCGAGTAATGGAAGAACTGTTCCTAAAGCAAACAAGGTAGGTAGAATAACCCCATATGAACTGGACAAAACAACTGGCATCAGGGATATAAAATATAAAACAAACATAGTTGGGCAGAATGCGAGAGAAAAACTAAATCCAAGCAGAAAAGAACCAAAAGGATTTTCTCGCTTACCATTCTTTGTTAATTCAAATAATTTTAATGACCATTTTGGCTTTATTAATCCAAGCATAACTAAACCCACTACAATTAATAAGGGACCCATCAATTTACGCATCCATGGAAAATAAATTGTTAGATATCCCTCGATCTCCCTACCAAACACCCATATTAATAATCCTAATAAAGAAAAAGCAACCACCTTGCCAAAAATAAAACCAAAGACATCTTTCCAAACTATTTTCCTTTGGAGTGAACGATTGCCATACAGTGTTATGGCCCTAATATTCCCCACAAATTGACAAGGTGCAAGAGCCCCTACTATGCCGAGAACAAATGCAAAGGCGATTGGAATTCCATCTAAGCTATTTGCCATATTAAAAAATGGTTAACTTAACCATGAGCTTAATTTGATAAAGAAAATATACACATTAGATCTCCTCATATTGTTATTGACTCTAGATTATTACATAATTGTGCAGAAATTATGCAGGATCAATGGCTATAAACTCTTCGGTATTAGGATAAGGCTGTCTTTATTAGATATTATTAAGGGACTTTCTGAATTGAAAATAGAAAGTCCCTTTTACTTTATAAAAGTCATTTTAATAAATTTTCTTTATAAAAATATCCGATTGAAAAGATAAAGCCTGTAACAAACAAAGCTAAGGTAAATATTGAAATACCTGTTAGATAATTAGATGTTAAAGTTGTAATGAAAGTAAAAAATAACCACTTTAATGATGTTGGTAAGAAATTAACCATTTCCGTTTACCTCTTTTACTTCGTTTGACTTCCAATAATAATCTGCAAAAACATCCGTAAATGCATCCACTGTTCTATCAAGTTCATTCAGATTATTATCTACTCCCCCTATTTCAACTAACATCGCCTTATCTGAAATATCCTGATTATAGACACCATTTCCTTCACTTTTCGATTTAAGAAATACTCCCCTGCTAATACCTGGGTACTTTTTCTCTAATTCCTTATGCAATTCTTTTGCTGTTTCAAGATTTTCTAAGTAGTTTTTGTGTTCTTTTCCTACTACAAAGTACAGTCTTGCATAGTCTCTTCCGTTAATTTTTTTGGTTGTTATACTTCTTCGAGCGGAATCACGATGTATATCAATAAAGTAATTTAGATCATTCTTTTGATTAGAAACTGCTTCTTGAACAATATCTCCAGAAACTGCATACGCTTTAGTAGATCTTAAACCTTTTTCATGTAAGGTTTGAGTCATATTTGTTGTATCATGAACTACACCAATTCCTTTGTTAATTAAATTTTCACTCATCCGTTGTCCAAGGCCTATGACATTTGCCCTTTCGTCGTTACTTGTTGCTTCATCTGGTATGTCAGCGTCCTTTAGCAATGGAAGAAATGATTCCCAACTGTGTGTTTGATAGATATAAACTGTTTTATTCTTTGGAGGATTTTCTTGAACAACTTCATTATTTGAATGATCTTCTCTTTCTTTTAATATCTCCTCAGCTACTTTTCGTTCTTGTAGCAAGACCTCAGTTGGTGGTGCAGATTCATGTGGAAGAGTAGTTAAGTCTGTTCCTTCTCCAGCCACAACAATTTCAGTATCATATAGCCTTAAACCTGGTAATTCGCTACCTAGAAATGTTCGAGCATCTGTTGGTTTAACATTAGTTGCTATTTGAATAGCTATTCTAGATGTATCAGATAAAGTGAATAGTTCTTCTTCACCCTTTTGATAAAAATAATGATTTTCAGCTCTAAGGAAATGGGCAAAAACATCATTGCTGCTTAAGTTACCAATCGTGTTTTGTACAGCACTTGAATTCACCTTCAAATTAGTGATGAGCATAATAATTATTATTAAGTAAATGATGACAATTCCTAATATCGGGTAGAATAGAAATTTTGGTGGTTCTTTTTGTTTATTCATTTTTTGGACAACCCCCTTTTTTACATACTATGATTAAAAAAGAGAGTGTATAGCTAAAAAAATATTTCATTTATTACAAAAAAACTTACAGTAATGATTGAGGTATTTACCGTAAGGTTTTCTTTAATAAAGTATTACGTTATGTTAATGTATATTTTCCCAATAATATTGACTTATGATATTCCCCAATACGTCAGCAGTACGATAAAGTTCCTCTAAGTTATTATCAACTCCACCAATTTCAATAATTACACTATTAGGCAATAAATCCTGATTATAAACACCGTTACCTTGTTTTTGACTTTTTATTATTATCCCCCTTGAGAGTCCTGGATAACTTTTTTCAATTAATTCATTAATACCCTTTGTAAAATTCAGGTTATCCTTATAACTTTGATGTGCACTTCCAATAACAAATGAAATCTTTGCATAGGATTTTCCGTTAATATTTATAGTCGATAAACTTCTTGGTAATGCATCGCGATGAATATCAAATGTCATTTCCAGGTCTGGATTTATTCGTTTTTCTTCTATTACAATTTTACGAGACATTTCATAAGAACTATCGAATTTTAAATCTCGTTCATAAAGCATAGTTATTATATCCACATTGCTTACCCTATTCCAGATGCCATTACTTTTTAAACGTCTTCCTAATCTTTGACCAATTAATGATACATTTAGCTTAGAATGGTATGTTTTCTCAGGAGTTGTTCCATTTTTAAAATAAGGTAAGAAAGATTCCCGATTATGGGAAAAGTAAATGAATGCAACTTTTCGACCAAATGTACTATGTAACTTTTCATTACTGATATTAGGCTCTTTTATTTTATTTTCATCAAATGCATCAATCTTTCTTTGATCAAGTGCTGCATCCTTTTGAAGTGCTGCTTTATCTGGAACTATTTCCCTTGAGTTTATCTCTTCTGATGTATTTTCTGTTTTTGAGTCCCTATTATCTGAAAGGAATTTTGTTATCCCCTTAATGTCCTTTTCTTCATTGTTGTCATTGATAACCTGTTTTCTTGTTATATCGTTTGGCTCTTTTCCATGTAGGTAAAAAATATACATTAGTAAACTAACAAACAATGTTATTGAAGTAACCAATAATAATTTTAAAGTCTTTCTGCTTAAATATCTCACTGTATTCCCTCAAGTAATTTTATAGTCTAGATACAATTTTTATCGGATTCTTTTGCAATATATTAATATATATTCCTACATCCCTTTTATTAATTTCAAACAATTTACAATATCTTGATGAATAAGTTCAGAAACTTTTTTCATACCATCACAAATATATCCAATCCAGTTTTTTAGTTTTAGATTTTGCGATTTTCCCTTCATAGCTTCCTCAAAATTAATAAAGCCTCCTTTTTTAATTTACGCAAAAAAAGCCACTGAACACTCAGTGACTTTCCATCCTTATATATATTTCCTTGAAACACTCTTCCCATCATATGAAAATAACACAGGCTTACCTTCTAACACACTCTCCATATGCACTGGTCGACCCCAAAGCTGGAACACATATGGTAATACCTTTTCTAAGTATTTTAAGTCTAATTCTATATCTTCATACCAGTGCTTTAAATAGAGTTCATTATTTTTCAGATAATCTCCATCATTAACAGTAATATATGGGAACCCGCCATTTACACGCATACTTACAAGCTGATCTCGTACTGTTTCCCACTCTTTATCGACAATTTTATAATCACGGCCCTGTTTTTGAAACAAATACATATCTTCGCGCATAACAAGGTCCTTTGTTAAATAATTTCGTATAAACGATATATCAGATTCTACTTCACGTACTTCAAACATTTTTTCTCGGCCAGATCCAGGTGTAACACCAAACATTTTCATATCTTCTGTCGGGTTATTATAGCGTTCTTCAATATCTTCAAAAATCTTTAGCCCTAAGTAATACGGATTAATGCTCGTTTTTGACGGCTGTACAACACCTGCGTTCAATTTGGCAAATTCAATGGATTCATCAGATGTTAAATCAAGCTCCCGAAGGATTCGTTGATGCCAGTATGAAGCCCAGCCCTCATTCATGATTTTTGTTTCTAGCTGAGGCCAGAAGTATAGCATTTCTTCCCGCATCATTGTTAAAATATCACGCTGCCAATCTTCCAGCTCTCGACTATATTCTTCAATAAATAAGAGAACATCCTTTTCTGGTGATGGCGGCAATTTACGCTTTTTCTTTTTCAATGAACGATTTACTTCTTGTTTTCGATCAAGATTCCAAAGATCATCATATGGCGTAGCGTTTCGTTCCTCTTCCTCTTCTATCTCAATATCATCGATTGACCAAGCTAATTTCGGACGAACAAGAGACGGATCGATATGTTCTTGAATCGAAAGCACCGCATCTAAAAATGTTTCAACTTCCTGTCTTCCATGTTCAATTTCGTATTGCTTTATTCGCTCTGCAGTTGCAGCCATGCTTTCAACCATCTCACGCTTTGTATTGCTAAATCGAGCATTATTTTTAAAGAAATCACAATGAGCCAATACATGGGCGACAATTAATTTATTTTGGATAAGCGAGTTTGTATCTAATAAAAATGCATAGCATGGGTCAGAATTTATGACGAGCTCATAAATTTTACTTAATCCTAAATCATATTGCAGCTTCATTTTATGGAATTGCTTTCCGAAACTCCAGTGAGAAAAACGTGTAGGCATACCATATGCGCCGAAAGTATAAATAATATCAGCAGGACAGATTTCGTATCTCATCGGATAAAAATCTAATCCAAACCCCTTTGCTATTTCAGTTATTTCTCCTATCGCATATTCAAGAGCCTTTTGATCAGCTTCTTTCATAATCTCCCCCCTAAGCTATTCTTACAATATTGTATGAGCAGAAGTTGGGATTCATGAGGCTGTATTTAAATATATGAACAAACAGTTTCACAGCAAAAAAAAGATACCCTCGGAATGATTATGTTTACTCGCCAAAACAGAGTAAATCCTCGTGGAGAAAACAACTATACTCGCCAAATCATAGATGTCAACCAATATAAAAAAACAGTGTAATTTCTAATGTGAAATTCACTGCTTTTCAACATATTTTTATAATTGCTGAAGTACTTTTTTCCTTTCAATCAATTGATTGAAGTGCTCATATCCAATATTTTTCGAGCCAATTTCGTTAGGCTTTTCTCCATAAAAACCATGAAAATCTGATCCTCCTGTTTGAATAAGGTCCCACTTCTCAGCCAATACCCTTGCTTTCATTTCATCTTCTTTGTCATGTAAAGGGTGTAGAACTTCTATTCCTTCAAGTCCTGCATGTACCCACTCATTAACAGCAGAGTAATTATTGAATTGACCTGGGTGGGCGAGGATCGGTACTCCACCAGCTTTCCTTATTACTTGAATCGCATCAAGCACATCAATGTAATCAATTGGAACGAAAGCCAAGCCTTTTTCTCCAGTAGAATCTGCTCTTTTGAATAGTTTTTTATAAAGATTACCATAAATTCGGTCTGTATACCCTTTATTTAGTAAAACATGCATTATATGTTGTTTATACACTCCTGTTCCTTCTTCACAAAGGGCAAGTACCTCTTCCCAGGTAATCTCATATCCAGCCTTTTGTATAAGTGACACCATTTGCCAAGAGGCTTCATGCCTTTTCGCCACTAGTGGATCACACAATTGTTTGATTGCCGGATGTTCAGGAGTAATAAATAATCCTAAAATATGTGCACGACGGTTTCGCTGAAAATCATATGCTGAAATCTCAATACCAGGAATAATTTCTACCCCTAATGACTTCCCAATTTGATTTGCTTGAAAAAGACCTTTCGTTGTATCGTGATCAGTAATGGCTAAATGTTTGACACCTTTGGCTTTCGCAAGTGTAATAACTTCCTCAATCGAAAGAGAATTGTCTGAGATATTTGTATGACAATGTAAATCAATCATTATTTGATCAGCTCCAATCGAAATTATTCAGCAACAGCCATTTTTTTGTACAAGACGCCATTTTCTAGGTGGTAATGTGAGTCAACAACCTTTTCCATAAATTCTAAATCATGAAATATCCCGATCATGCTTGTTCCTGATTGTTTTAGCTGCTCAATCATTTCTTTTACTGATTGTTTGGAAGCATCATCTAATGAAGCAGTTGGTTCATCAAGCAATAACAACTTTGGTTTTTTCACCATCGCTTGAGCCAAATTTAGCCGCAGTTTTTCTCCTCCGCTGAATGTCTTAGGAAAAGAGTTCCACAATGATTCTTGTAATCGAAAATGAGACAAAATATTTTTTGCCTTTTCTTCTGCTTCTTCCCCTTCTATTCCCATTTCAAGAATCGCATCCATCACAACTTCTAATGCAGTCACACGCGGCATGACATTAAGAAATTGCGAGACATAGCCGATTTCTTTTTTTCGCAATGCGATCATTTCACGTTCTGTAGCTTTAATAATATCAATCGGTCCGAACTGATCTGAGTGAAAGATGAGTTGTCCTCCTGTTGGAAGATACGTTCGGTAAATGGTTTTTAGGATCGTTGATTTGCCGGCACCGCTTTTACCCGTGATGCCAATAAACTCACCTTCATTTAAGTCAAAGCTAATATTCTTACAACCTACTATATGTTCTCCGTGGAGATAATGCATCGTAAAGGTCTTTTCTAGCTCCTTCATGCTTAAAAGCTCTGCCATTTCATTCCCTCCCTTTCCTATTACGAATATTTCAAAATGAAATTTTCTACATCATTGAGATCACTGATACGTTCCTCAATAAGTTTCCGCTCCCAATTCCACCACTCAATTTTTAAAAGTTTTTCAGCTATCTCTTCTGAAAAACGTCTTTTGATTGGTTTTGCCGGTACCCCTACCGCAATCGTATAGGCTGGAACATCCTTAGTAACGACTGATCCAGCACCTATTACAGCACCTGTACCGATTGATACCCCTGGCATGATGATAGCTCCATGGCCAATCCATACATCATGACCAATATTCACATGATGCTCTCTTCGCCAATTGAAGAAATCAACATCATCTTGTTCACCTAGTTCATATTGCGTTAGTCGATACGTAAGATGATGTTGTGTTACTCGCCACATTGGATGATTTACTGGATTAATACGAACATGGGAAGCAATTGAACAAAACTTTCCAATCGATGAATAAATAATTTCTGAATCACCTGAGGTGTAACTATAATCACCAAAAGATGATTCTTCTATTTTTGTATTTGGACCAATTTCTGTCCACTCCCCTATAAAACTATTTTCTACTTTAGCACTTGGATGAATACTCGGTTCTACTCCTAATTGTTTATGCCCCATTAGACATTCCCTCTCTATATTCTTCCGCTGACAGAGAGCGGCAGTTGATAATTCATTTGACAAACAACTTTTCCATTAACAAGTACCATTTTTAAGACTGGCCGTGATTGGTCCTCACCTACAATTAATAGATCCGCTTTTTTCCCAACTTTAATGGATCCTACTTCATGATCAATATATAATGCCTTTGCAGGATTTAAAGAGACCATGTTTATTGCTTTATTGATCGGCATGCCTTCAGCGTGTAATTTAAAAGCTGCATGTAGCAATGAAGAAGGGTAATAGTCAGAGCACAATATGTCTACAACATTGTGTTCCAAAGCTTCCATAGCTGAAAGATTATTACTATGAGATTTTCCTAGTAATGCATTAGGTGCTCCCATCACGACGTATAACCCCATTTCTTTTGCCTTTTTCGCAACATGAAGTTCGATAGGGAATTCACTAATCGTTGCATTCCATTCTTTTACAAGGTCCAGTTTTTCAATTGTGTCATCATCATGGGAAGCAATGGGGATCTGATGCTCACGTGCTAAATCAGCTAATTCTTTTAATATATGATCTTCTAATTTTACCTGTTTTAGACTTTCTTCAATGATTTCCATCGCTTCTTCCTCTGAAAAACGGCGGTGGTCTATCAATAACTTTTTATGAATTTCAATGTCGCGAAATTGTCCTTGTCCTGGGGTATGGTCCATAAAAGAAAGCTGATCAATTTTATGATTCATAATTAATTCTTTGACTTCCTCAACTGCACTTATATTTGTAATTTCATATCGTAAATGTGTTCGATGACGAATAAGAAACGCACCTTGTGCTAACCGATTTATTCCTTCTACTACGGATAAAACTGTACTATTTTTTCTAATAAATTTTTTTGCATTCTCTTCAAGCAATGAAAGAGAATGATAGATTGTTGTAATTCCCTCACCAACAAGCTTTTTCTCTAATTCATAAAAAGAAACTTCAAGCGGGAAGGTGGTGCTCGGTCTAGGCTCGAGCTCCATTTCAATGGCATCACTATGTGAATCTACCAGACCAGGTAATAACCAGCTTCCGTTCGCATCAATATCCTCTGGCTGTATTTCTGGAGGTAAGCCTTCTAAAATTTGTGTGATTTTATCATCCTCAATGAAAACCGTTCCGTTATATATAACTTTTTCAGGTGTGACAATATTTGCTGAATAAATCTTTAGCGTGTTCATCATAATTCACCTCAGCCTTTTTGTGTGATAAGTAAGTTTTGTGTCTAATTTAAAACTTATTAGCGCTAGATCTCTACGAAGACAGGACATCCAAGCCGAGAGAAGCCACAGGGTGCTGTTCTAAGCTTTTACATCTCGCTTTATAAAAGAGAATGGACCAATTGCTGTGTATAAGGATGCTGCGGGTCCTCTAAGATTTGATCTGTCAGTCCTCTCTCAACGACTTTTCCATGACGCATGACCATAGTGCGATCTGCAAGCATCCTAATCACACCTAAATCATGTGAAACGACTATCATTGCCACACCTAAATCTCGTTGGATTCTTCGAATTAAATCTAGTACTCTAGCCTGTACCGATAGATCTAAACCTGTCGTTACTTCATCTAGTAAAAGAATCGGAGGATTATTCGCCAAAGCCTTCGAAATCTGCACTCTTTGCTGCATTCCGCCACTAAAATTTTTCGGAAGTTCATCCATTCTCGTTAATGGGATTTCAACATGTTCCAATAACTGCTTTGCCCGATCACGAATGGTTCCGACGTGAAAAGTACCTGAGGCAATTAATTTTTCTGCGATATTCCCTCCGCTTGAAAAAGACATTTTCAACCCCATATATGGGTTTTGATAAACCATGCCCATAATATAATTTCGAATGTACCGCTTTTGTTGAGCAGATTCTGTAAATATATTTACCTCACCATCTTTATACGTTGAAATAGTGGCACTTCCAGATGAAATAGCATCATCAAAGTATAAACTCTTCACTAACGAGCTTTTTCCAGATCCACTTTCACCAACAATCCCTAATATTTCTCCTTTATACAATTCAAAATCAACATTCATACATGCCCAAACACTTCCACAATGTGGACAGCGATTATCTTCTTCATGATTCATTTCAGGTGTTTCACAATTTGAACACCCTTTGCCATATCTTTTATTTAAGCCCTTTACGACAAGTTCGGGTTTTTCCTTTTGTACAGCATCAATCATCATACGAAAGACCCTCTTTCATTTTGTTTCGTTTGACAGTATCCAGTATCAGAGCACTGATATCGTTTTTTTCCTGTCTCAGCATCATAAATTTCATCTAGAAATACATCTTTGCTTCCACAAGATTGACATGTTAATCCATCAAAATTTTCTACCTCGAATGGATAATCATCAAATTCCAACGGCTTCACATCTGTGTACGGAGGGATGGCATAAATCTTCTTTTCTCTGCCTGCACCAAATAAAAACAATCCATTTGCTTGGTGTAATTTTAATAAGTCATAGCGTGGAATTGGGCTTGGGTTAAAAATATACCTTCCGTTGACCATGCTTGGATAGTCGGCTCCAATCGTGATTTTCCCCCATTTCACGATGTCCTCGTATAATCGAAGCCAAATACTGCTGTAATCCATTTCGGCATGAAGTCTTTTCGTATCTTTTTCTTTTGCTTCCACTCTTCTTAAAGGCTCAGGGAGCGGCACTTGTAATACTAAAATTTGATCCTGTCTTAAAGGAATTTCGGGAATCCTATGCCTTGTTTGAATGATAGTGGCTTCCTCTGAATTTTCAGTTGCCCTTACATTTGAACATGTCTCGACTAAACGCTTAATGCTAACAGCATTGACACTGTCATCATGACCTTGGTCAATTACTTTTAACGTATCTTTTTCACCTATTAAAGAAAGAGTGATTTGTAACCCTCCTGTCCCCCATCCTCTTCCAATCGGCATTTCTCTGGATGCAAACGGAACTTGATAACCAGGGATTGCAACAGCCTTCAAAACAGATCGTCTTATTTCTCTTTTTGAACCTTCATCTAAAAAGGCATAATTGTACGTATGTGCAACTTCCATTTTCATTTCACTTTCCTCCCTCTCGATTCATTAATGAACACTATTAAAATGGATTAAAAGTTACAGCCTGTTCTATTGTTTTGTTATTTTGTTTTGTATTTTTTGCTTCTCTAATCCGGTCCAGCTTAGATTGGAATGTAATATAGTGCGGCAGTTTTAAGTGTGAAACAAACCCGTGAGCTTCAACGCTATCAATATGCAACAACACAAATTCCTCGTCTTGTGTTGGTGAAGTTCCTTCTGTCTCCAAACTTCTTTCAAGAATCGCCATGGCAATCGCCTTTACCTCGTTTTGCCCGAATGTTAAGCCATAGCCAAGTAAAAATTCGACATTCCCTTGTTCATTTTGAGCAAACGAATTAATCGTTTCTACTTCCGTTACCATGATTTCGCCAATGTAAATCGAATCATCTTCTTCACCATATGGATAAGGTATGTAAACATCGGTATAACCAACTCTTAATTCTCCAATTGTTGGGTGAACAACTCCATATCCTCTCATACTGCTATAAGCAAATGATGTCATGGCACCTGTTTCGCCCCTTGAAAGAATTTGCAGTCTCGCAGAGCGTGAGGCAGGAAAAATAAGCTTGTCTCTCGTTACATCAAATGGCTCCACTTCTTCGCAGCTGTGGTTGCCTACTAATCCTTCTTGCTGCAGCAAATCTGTTACTTTCCCATATGTCGTGATATCCTCTCCGTCAACCTTAGAAGATAGTTCAAAATCCGCTAAAAATTCCTTAATGACGTCCGTTTCTTCGTTTTTTAAATCAAAGTTTAATAATCTATGAGTATAGTCATATGTTGGACCAAGTATTTGACCTCCAGGAATATCTTTAAAAGATGAGGAAATTTTTCGTAAAACTCTCATTTCACTTGGTTCAACAGTCAGAGAGTAATGATTTCTTGGTAATGTTGAACGATATGCTCTTAATAGAAAAGCTGCTTCTGCCGGATCCCCTTCGGCTTGTTTTAAAGCTAATGCAGCATATTCAGGGGCATAAAGACCGCCTTCCCCCATAACACGATCAATTAAAAGTCGAAACTGTGCTTCAATTTCTTTAATATTTAGTACTCCATCAGCATTTTTTAAGCGATAGTATTTGGTGAGATCATTTGCATGTTCAATTGCTTTTTGACCACCAGTCACAGCTACATAACCCATCTACAATTCCTCACTTTCTAGTAAAGTAGTTCTAGGTATTGCCATCATGTCCCCATCTCTTGTTGTTAAAATGATGTCGATTCCTAATGGGAACTCCTTTGTAGCTTTATTACGTTCCTCAATCCATTTAGCTTGTAATCCGTCAATGTAGACTGTTTGCTCTGAGGCAATTCCTGGTCCACTCATCATTAGTTTTCCTGTGGCAGCAGGTATTTTTGTTACTTCTTTTACACATAGAACAACTGTTGCACTATCATGTGGATCCAAAAGTGTACCTTTTTTTACTTGCTGCATCATTTCAGTTATGTTTTCAACTACTTCAGGATTTGTAATAAAGATATAATCAGCATCTTGTATGGAACTTCTTTTACTATACGTTTTCCACTCTAAGGATCGTGTGATCGTTTCAGCATGGTTTGAAAGAACATAAAAGTTAACTTCACGATCGATTAATGTAAAAGCAATACCTTGAAGGACACTCGCAAATCCTTCCAATTCGTTTATGGGAGCAATTTCTTCAGAGATAGATTGGATTTTCCCAGGTCTTGACATGCAATCTAATAATTTTCGGAAAATTTGTTGTGTACCATGGACCATATCAAATGTCTCAAGATTAGCTTTTTGCATTGTAATCCTCCATCGTATCAAATTGGACTTTCGTTGTTGCAGCCCTTGCTGCTTCTTCATATATTCTTTGCTGGATATATTTCTCTTCCATTTCCAATTCAGTTAGCAATTTGCTTATGATTGGTAGTTGCGCATTTAAAGCAGCATCCACGACTGCGATTTGATAGGAACGCTCTGGATTCTCACCCATAATAATGCCGAATCCAGCATGATGATCAATCGAAACCGAACACTCCGTTACAAGGACTTCTCCCATATAAAACGGTTGTTTTGAAACTGAATCTCTTGTTTTAAGCATGACTAATCCAGTTGAAGGTGCACGGACAATATTTACATTTGTTATTTTTTCAATAGCTTCCGTCCATTTTGTAAGAAACTCATGTCTTCCTTCTACGAGGATTTTCGTCAACCTTGATTTTTTCATCTCGATTACCTCCTATTTTTCAACAGCTCCAAGTGATACCTAAAAGGTAACTTATTAATGAGTTACAATGGTTAAGCTAATGTAAATACTATATAAATTTTTAAGAAGGCTGTTTTAACAAACTTTGTTGCTATTTACTTAGTAATGCGGTGTGGTTGATTACAGCTCCAGATGCACGATGACCGCGGGGCGGGCGGTGAGCATCCTCGGCGTAAACGCCTGCGGGGTCTCGCACTTCCTCCCCAATCAACCATAAATAGTTTTTTGCTTAAAAAAACTAAAGCTCTCCTATAGTTTAAGAACATTATTTCACAATCAGTGTTTTGGAATAAAAAATGACCACCTACATTAAATAGAGATTACTCCTTTATTCAAAATGACTTAATGAATCTTTTATATAACGACTTCCTTCTTTACGCAAAAAAGCGTCCAGATCCACGCGCAATATTTGACCTTTTAAATTCACTTGAGCAATCCTCAAAAGGAACTCAGCTGCAGCAAAATGGGGAAAATGTTTTTAAATTGGTTGAATTTGATACAAAACAGGAAAAAATAACAATGGAGTTAAGAATGAGAAGGAAAGTTGCACTTCGCGGTGAAGTGATTCTAGCCGATATGGAAGAAGTGCAGCCTAATCATGTTATACATTAGAACGAATCTTCGAGCTTTTATATATTGATTTTATTGATAAGTTCAGAAAAGGAAATAGCGAAGATGCAATAAACAATATACTCAGGCTTCTAGAAGATTAAAAAGGTGACCAAATTTGGTCGCCTTAACTAAGTTTCAGATATTGTATTATCTACTTTTACAAATTAGATGAATAGATCATTCATCAACTTTAACTTCTGTCACATTACAAATGTCTCAACAAAATAAAAAACCTTCTCAGGTATAATACAAGGTAACCATGCATTCTTTCTTAAGAAAAGCTTTCTTTGTAATACATAACTAAATGATCTTTACTTTATTTATCCTTACCAATCAACAATAACAGCTTAAAATTCCTTTTCTCATTCATAAATTCCTCTAATAATAATTAAATAAAAATCCCCTATTTTCTTCGTAAGGATTATTTTCAATAAAAAGTTTTAAAACTCAAATTATTAAAATAAAAAGTAATTTCTATTTGGACTGTCTCACTTAAAGGAGATGTTTCCCTCATCGGGCAACATTCATTTTAGAACTTGTTAATTCTAATCGGAACATCATGGTCAATTACATTATTTCCTCAAACATTACTTCTTCAGACTCCCCCAAACATCTGTTATGTAACAAAATCTAACATAAATCTTATAATTCCAGCAGAAATTGAAATAGTATTGAAAACTAGTAGTTAAAAAGGTCCTTTTTTATACCATTTTCAAAAATATTGTCAAAAAATTCGAAAAACTCCGTCATATTTCCTTACATAAATACAGACTTTGGAATTTCCCTAAAATATAATCAATCTATCAACTATCAATCTAGTAAAAGAAAAGGAGATAAATTATGGAAAATAACCAAGGTAAAGGCATGACAAGAAGAGATTTTCTTAACCAAGCTGGTAAAGTTGGTGGAGCAGTTGCAGTTTGGGGCGCAATGGAATCTTTAGGTTTATTGGGTCACTCGTTAGCAAGCGCAAAAGAATTCAACGCTCCTAAAAGAAGTGATTTAACTATGGCAAATAAAAATGGTAAAAAAATTATCATTTTAGGAGCAGGCATTGCCGGAATGGCAGCAGCTTATGAATTGGGTAAAGCTGGATACAACTGTAAAATACTTGAGGCAAGGGATCGTACTGGTGGCCGAAACTGGACAGTTAGACAAGGTACTACAGAAACGGAAATTAATGGTGTGAAACAAACATCTAAATTTGATAAAGGACAATACATGAATGCAGGCCCTGCCCGTATTCCACAACATCATGTAACACTAGATTATTGTAGAGAACTGGGAGTTGAACTTGAAGTATTTGCTAATTCAAATGAATTCTCGTACTACTATCAGGAAAATGCAGGTCCTCTATCCAATCAGAAAATACGTAAGGGTACTGTAAAGTCTGATACTCGAGGCTATGTTTCGGAATTATTAGCTAAAGTTGCAGATAAAACATCGTTAGATTCTCCTCTTACAAAAGATGATATTGAAAAATTAACAGCATATCTAAAAAGAGAAGGTGATTTATCTACAGATTATACATACAAAGGTTCTAGTCGCCGTGGATATAAGGAATTACCTGGTGGAGGTCATCAGCCTGGTACAATAGATCAACCTTATTCCTTTAGCGAGCTTCTTCAATCAGGGATGATGAATAATATTAGTGGAGATTATAGTTTTCAACAACAGCCTATGATGTTCCAACCAGTTGGAGGGATGGACCAAATTCCAAAGGCTCTTGAAAAGCAGTTACCTGGAATAATAACATTCGGAGCTGAAGTACAAGAAATTAGACAAACAGCAAATGGTGTTCGGATTGTTTACAAAACAAAAGCTGATGGAAAAACAAAGGAAATCACAGGTGATTATTGTATTTGTACAATCCCACTCCCTGTATTAAAAAATATTTCAGCTGATTTTACTGAACCAATGAAAAATGCAATTAGAAGTATTAATTATGCAAAGACTGGGAAAATTGGTTTTCAATTTAAAAATAGATTCTGGGAGCAGGATGATCGTATTCTTGGTGGCATTACTACAACGAATATGGATATTTCACAGATTTGGTACCCTTCATATGGCTATTTATCACAAAAAGGTGTATTAATTGGCTATTATAATTTTGGTCAAAATGCAGTAGATTATGGAGATCTATCCCTTTCACAGCGGCAGGCCCGTGCTTTAAATCAAGGAGCAAAGATACACCCTCAATATTCAAAAGAATTTGAAAATTCCTTCTCAGTAGCATGGCATAAAATTAAATACAATGAAGGTGGATGGGCAGAATACTCCGCATCTGATCTTAAAAGCTACTATCCAATTTTAAATGAGCCACAAGGTCGAGTTCATCTTGCTGGTGAACATCTCAGTTATTTAACTGGATGGATGGCAGGTGCATTTGAATCAGCAAGAATTGTAGTTAGCAGAATTCATGAAGACGTACTAAAAGAAGGTAAGGTTCCTTCTAAAGTAGGATAAACAATTGATTTATTTTAACTATCCATGTTTCAAAGATTAAAGGAGCTGACTTTATGAAAAAGACAATTAAATCAATCATTGCCACTACAGTCATTGGGACAAGTTTAATTGTAGGATTCTCTTTTGCCTCAGCAGGTAGTGAAAAAGACGCATTGAAATCCAAGGAAGTAACCTTCTTTGGATCTCCAACTTCTGCAATTTCTAGTTCAGTTAATGTACCACACAATTTTAATCGGTTATCGTTTAGCGGAACTGTCCCACCTCTTCTAAATAAAGATGGAAAAACTACATACGAAAGATATGGTGATACAGAAACTCAAGCAATCGGAATCTTAAAGAAATTTGAAACAGATTTAGAAGCTAAAGGACTTTCCCTTAATGATGTAACATATCTGCGAGTATATGTTGCTCCAGATCCAAACAAAGGAAATAAACCAGATTATCAAGGATGGTTTGATGCTTATGCCCAATTCTTTAATACAAAAGAAAACCCAGTGAAAACTGCTCGATCTACTGTAGGTGTGGAAAGTTTAGTTAGTCCCGATTTTCTCATTGAGATTGAAGCAGAAGTAGCTTATAAAAATACAAACAAGTAATAACAGATTATTTGATAGGAGTGAATTTAATGTTACAAAATATCGGTGTACCAGGCTTGATTTTAATTCTAATAATAGCACTTGTAATCTTTGGACCTTCTAAATTACCTGCGATCGGTCGAGCTTTCGGAAATACTTTATCAGAATTTAAGAATGCGACAAAAGGTTTAGTATCAGATGATGAAAATGAGGAAAGAGATGAAAAGAAAAACACTGGATTAACCGCTATAGAAACGAAACAGGATAAATCAGTAGTTTGATTATGATGATGTAGGCGGGGAAACTCGTCTACTTCTTTTTTTAACAGGAGGCGTCCATCATGGAAAACAAAGAACTTAATCTCATTGGACATTTAGAAGAACTTCGTAAACGAATTATCATAGTTTTGTTAGCATTCATTATCTTTTTTGTTTGTGCATTTGTTTTTGTCCAAGATATTTATAATTGGTTAATTAGAGATCTTAATGAGAAATTAGCTGTACTAGGACCAAGTGATATTTTATGGGTGTATATGATGATCTCTGGTGTTTTTGCAATAGCATTGACAATTCCTGTAGCTGCATTTCAGTTATGGAAATTTATAGCTCCTGCTCTGACAAAAGACGAGAGTAAAGTAACTTTATTCTTCATCCCAGGATTATTCATATTGTTTATTGTTGGAATCTGCTTTGGATACTTGGTATTGTTTCCAATTGTATTAGGATTTCTAATGAATATTTCTGCAGGGCAGTTTGAAACGATGTTTACAGCAGATAAATATTTTAAGTTCATGATTCACATTAGCTTACCTTTCGGCTTTCTATTTGAGATGCCGTTGGTAGTGATGTTTTTAACGAGACTAGGAATACTTAATCCAGTGAGGTTGGCAAAGGCGAGGAAAGCTTCCTATTTTGTACTCGTTGTGGTGTCAATCCTTATTACTCCTCCTGATTTTATCTCAGATATTCTAGTTATTGTTCCTTTACTTCTTCTTTACGAATTGAGCGTTTCTATTTCCAAGATTGTTTATAAGAAGAGACTCGCAAGGGAATTGGAATTGACAGTGTAATTCATTATTATGTTTTTATTCAAGAAGATCCTTTTTTAATTATATACTGTATTAAAAAAATAAATAAACAATTAATACTATGTCCATTAATTAAAAAAGAAAAAACACTATCATCCTAGCGTTTTTTCTTTTTTATTCTCGAGCAGTCAATTGTCCAACAAACTCAACATCATCCACCTTCCAACCTTGCTCTTTAACATAAATCAGTGATGTTTTGACAATAACCGTTTCTGTATTTGCAACACCTTTAAATTCCGTAGTAAGCTACTCAAAAATGAATAGCTCATTCCTAACACACTAATCGCAAGAACAGCCGGTATTTCTATGAATTTTCCTCCTATTTTTACCGCACTCATTGCCCTTCTATTAGTGACTTCAAAAATTATTGGGGACATTATTGTTATTGTCGGTATGTTAATGATCGGGCGTTGTTCAGAACCTAATGGAAACATCATGGGTCACTCCATTTATAAATTTGATGGTTTAGATGTCGATATGTACGTTAATTTACTATTATTTTATATGATAAACTCCAAAAATGCGCTATCCTTTCTATAAAACTACCGTTTTATAACAATCTATTAGAAAAGAGCCTTTAAAGAAGAACATTTGGGTAAAAGAAAAAGCACAAGTATGTCTTTCCTGTGCTTTCAAATCGAGTAAAATTATAGTTTGATTTGTAATTTGGATTTAATTCTTGTAGCGATAATTTCTAATAGAACAGCGAAGAATAAAATGAAGTACGTAATTGTTCCTACTTCTCGTAAATCAAGATAAAAGCTGCTTGCCATAAACATATCGAAACCAATACCGCCAGCCCCTGCAGCAGCACCCATTGCAATTGCCACACCAAAGTTGATTTCAAATCGTAAAAATGTCCATGAGATCAGGTATGTTAAGGATGACGGAATAACAGCCTGAAAAACAATTTGCCACCAGCTTGCACCGCTTCCTCTTAACGCTTCGATCACACCTTCATCTAACTCTTCAAATGATTCAGAGTAAGCTTTTATTAAGTATCCAATTGAATGGAAGGTCATCCCGATAACTGCTGCGACACTGCCTAATCCTGCCGCGACAGCAAAGATCAGTACCCATAAAACAGTTGGAACTGCTCTAATAAATGCAACAAAGCCTTTAATACTATTCGATACTCTAGCTGTTGACAAGTTTTGTGCAGCAAATAATGCTAAAATCAGAGCTATGAACGCTCCTATCAATGTTGTTAATAACGCCAGTCCCATTGTAACTAGAGATTGGTATATGGCTTCTGGAAATGTAAAATGGACAAAATGAGCCTCTAAGAACATCACTTTAAGATTAGTAAGTGTCATGAGAATACCATCAAATAGATTGATATTCTTATAATCAAAGGTTAGAAAACCATAGATCGTCAATAAAATCAGCATGATCATCGTTAATCGAATAGTGATAGTAGCTTTATTGATTCGTTTAATTTTTATCCGTTTATTTAACGAATTTAGCTGGAAGCTCTCAGTATGATCAACTTTACTATACTCACCAACTCTCATTATAAAATCACCCTTCTTACATAATTTGAAATGAATTCAATTGTTAAGATGGTTACGACAATTGTCAAAACAACTAAACTTGCTGCATTATAATTTAAGCTTTTATAAAACAAGTCGAAAGAAAAACCGATGCCTGTTCCCGTGAGGATTCCTACTAATGTAGCACTGCGTATATTTGTTTCAATCATAAATAATACCCAGCTAATAATTTGGGGAATGCAGGAAGGGATGACAGAATGTATAATAGTTGACGTATAGCTTGCACCTGTTGACGTAAGCGCCTCAACAGATCCAACTCCAACTTCATCAATTGTCTCCATAAACGCTCTTGTTAAAAAGCCAAAAGAAACAAAGAATAAAGCGAAATAACCAGTTAATGAGCTTTGTCCAAATGAAAATAACAAAATCATTGACCATGCTGCCACATCAATATTTCGAAATAAAGTAGCTATTCCTCTGCTAAATGTACTTAAAACCCCATTCATTCTTGTTGTCTTTGATCCAATAATGGCAAACACAATGGCAAAAATAGCAGCTACTGAAGCAGCAGCAATTGATATTAATACCGTTTCTTGAAGTTTTTCTAAAATGCTTGGCAGTTTCTCAAGTGATTCCATCGTTGGGTAAAAATTAGAAATTCCCCATGTAATTGCATTCGGAATCGAATTCAAACCAGCTATAACATCAAATTCGGTAATCAGAATTGAACCGTATGAAACAAGGAGTAATAAGGAAATAACAAGAAGTGACTGTACTCTTTTCTTAACGAAAAAATTACCCAACGTGTTTCCCTCCAAAATCCATGATAAGTTCGCCTGCTTCAGAACCGTAAATGCCATGTATTTCTTCATTTGTGATGTCACTTGGGGATCCATTGTAGACAACTTTTCCTTTGCTAACCCCTATAACTCTGTCTGAATAAGAAAGAGCAACATCAACTTGATGCAAATTAACGAGAACAGTAATCCCCATGGTAGTCGAAATATTTTTTAAGTGATCCATAATAACCTTAGATGCATTAGGATCCAAAGAAGCAATCGGTTCATCACACAATAACAATTTAGGATCTTGTATTAACGCTCGTGCAATCCCTACACGCTGTTTTTGTCCACCGCTTAACTGATCACATCGTTTGTACATTTGATCTTCTAATCCTAATATCTTTAATAAGGATATAGCTTGTCTTTTTTCTTCTTCACTATAAAATCCTAAGGCCCCGCCAATAACCGTTTTGTAACCAAGTCTTCCGTGCAGAACATTTTCAATAACACTTAGCCTGTTAACAAGATTATAGTGTTGAAAAATCATTCCTATTTTTGTGCGTAACTTTCTAAGGTCTCTTTTCTTCAAATCTAAAACATTTACATTATCAAATAATATTTCTCCTCTGTTAGCATCAATCATACGATTCATACAGCGAAGGAGAGTAGACTTCCCTGCTCCAGACGGACCAATAATGGAAATAAACTCTCCTTCATTAACAGAGAAGTTAACATCTGATAACGCTAATGTATCTTTACCATATTGTTTTGATACATTTTTTAACTCTAATAACGTTGTCATAGTTAACTCCCTTTATAAATGTTTATTTAGATAATTCTCTAATTGGATCAAACCAAGCATCTTCTACTTCTAAGAAGCGCTCTTTATCCGATTTCGTGAATAATCCAGTTGCATCTTCAGGTACAAATACCTTATCATTATTTGCCATTTCATCAGATGTAAAGGCATCGATTAGAGCTTGTTTGTCTTCTTCACTAACTGTTTCAGTATTTACTGCAAAAGGAGCATTTAATACTGGTGTTACTGAGATAATGTTAAATTCTGCACCTGGAACTGTATTAAATGGTTCAGCAGCATCAGCTTTAACTTTATAAGTTGCTCCCGGCGTATTTGCTTCCCCATCTGCTAATTCTACATAGTTGCTTACACAAGTATCACAGAATGCTGCAACATCGGCTTTATCTGACAATAAGTTAACTGCTGAACCTTGATGTGATCCCCCATAAAGAACTTCACTAAAGAATTTCCCACCCTCAAGAAGGTCTTCTGGTGTTAAATCCTTGTACTCATCTTTTTCACTAAAGTGAGAAACGATTCCATCTGAAGGAACTTTAAATCCAGAAGTTGAACTGTTAGATACGAAAGAAAACTTTTTATCTACAATGTTATCAATAGAATACTCATCGCCATTTTTATAAGCATCTTCATTTCCTTTTTTAACTGCTAACCAGCTATGATAAACAGCGTCCTCTAATGTTCCTGAAGCACCACTTGGAACAACTAATGGTTGAACTTTATCATTCTTAGCATTTGCTTCAATATAACCTTGCGCACCCATAAAGGCTAAATCAGCGTTACCTGTTGCTAATGCTTCAATCGCAATAATATAATCTGTCGTTGTTTTATGCTCTACTTTTTTCCCTGTTGCTTCCTCAATAACTCTACCAATTTCATCACGAGCATCTTTCAAATCTGCTCCAGATTCATTTGGGTACCAAGCAATAGTAAGAGTATCGTCACCACTTCCACCAGCTGCCTTTTCCCCGCCGGCTGCTGTCTTCTCACCACCAGCTGAACATGCTGCGGAAATTGCTGCAATAAGTAAAAACATAATCAATAAGAGAGCTTTTTTCATTTGACTTTCCTCCTTAAATTTTAATTTAATTTATTATCATCCCCGAAGGTATGAATTCCATTTCCAGTGTTGATTCATTTTGAATAGCTAAAATTCAACTAGGCATTTATGCATATCGCCTCTAATTCTTGCAATACTGTACTCTATCGGATTACCGCCTGGATGATTCATGATGCTTTCGATTTGAATAATCGGGATATTTTCTGGAATTTCTAAGATTTTTGCATCCTTAAGCATTGGCAGAGTTGCCTGAAAGATTGATCTTGAACGAATAGGCCGCACCTGATAATTGTCTGATAAAATGCGATAAAGTGATGAAAAATTTTCTAAGCAGCTTTCCAGATTGGGAACCTCCTCTTCAGGCATGACAGTTGTTGTGATAGAAAGAGGCTGTCTATTAATTAATCTAAGAATTTCCAATCGATAAATAGCTTGGTTATTTGTTAAAAAAAGGTTCTTTTGTTCCACTTCTGTTGGCAAGCCTTTTTCCCAGCTAATTAATTCACTTTGATGTTCAATCCCTAAGTGTTTCATATTGTCAGAAAATCGAGTGTTTGATGACAATACATATTGAATTGGCCTTTGAATTGGATTTACATAACAGCCCCTGCCTTGAAAAGGCGTAATCCAGCCTAAATTCGTAAGCCTTGCAAGTGCCTGTCTTACAACATGACGATTTACCTTAAATTGCAAACAAAGTTCATTTTCTGAGGGGAGTTTCTCATTTTCTCTGAAAACTCCAGATTGAATATGATCAATGAAATACTCGGAAATTTCCAAATGACAAGGCTTGTCCTCTTGTAATTTCATCTCTGCCTAATTCTCCTTTTTATTTCCTTCGACAATTCCACTCTAACTTATCGACAAGTTTGTTTGGTTAAGCCAGGGTAAAAATAGCATGAAATTTCTGCTCATTTTGTAAATTTGATTTTAATAATTGCTGATTTTCTAAAAAACCCCTTTACATTTGTCATATTCTATACAAAGAATTCATTTAGGAATTATAAAAAAATAATGTGGAAGGTAATAAGATTTCAATGAGGAAAAATGAAAGGTATTCTTTCTAATTCTCCCCAAGGCTATAAGCCATGGGAAGAATTAGACTAATAAACTATGGAAGTATTTCATAGTTTATTAGTTAACTCTTATTTTACTTTTACAAAATAGTATAAAAACCAGACCGCATGATTTTGTTCATCCGCTGCTGCTCTGCGGAAGGCTTCTTTAATTCTTGGATTGGTAGATTCATCCGCAATATCCAGGTAAAAATCAACAGTTTTCTGCTCATCCTTTAACGCAAATTCTAAGCAGCTTTTATAGCTATTTGGACACTCTTCTACAATTTTTGGTTGAGGTTGGCGTCCAGTTAAGTTGCCATATATTTGGACAAACTGTTGAAAATGTTTTGTCTCATCTTGACGGATTTCAAGTATTTGCTTTTTTACCTCTTCGTTAGGTGCCAACTCTGCTATCTTTGAGTAACAATTGATCGCACTATACTCTCCATTGATTGCTTTTTCAATATGAGAAATTAACTTATTCGTTTGTCTAGTTAAATCATAATAATGATACATATTGTACCTCCTAATTTAACTACTTTATTCTATTAGTAATGATTTTTAATTTTCTGATTCGTAGAAAGCAAGATTAACAGATACATGTGTTGGATAATCTCCTTCATTTGTGATAGCTAATAGATAGTTTGATGAATAATGCAAAATCCTTTCAAATAACGCAGATTCCACAGGTGCTCCAACCTGTCCATTGCCATACATAGGAATGAAGGTTTCTTCCATTATTTTTCCTCCATAAACTTCTTTTGCCCCCAACAAAAAGGATGTATCAGCCTTTATCTGGGAACGATCATCTAGATTAACAGGTTGAACCCTTTTTCTTCCTGGGAAAAAGCTTGGATTCTTGATCATTTTAATTCCTAGTTGCTCTCTTCCGCTAATGATATTTTGATTTGTAATATGAGTGATTCGATCATTACTAGTTGTTATTTGTAAATATAATGTCCTATGTGCAGGAATGATCGCACGATGTGAAACGGTGAAAGCCTGACCTGCAAAAACAAAGCCTAACCAATAAGACGCACTTCTAAATTGATAGCTTTCGATCGCCATTTCATATCACCTCAAAAACTCTAATTCTTACTGGATATTCTTTTGTTTTAGCATATATTGTTAAATCGTCTTCAGGATTTAAATTGTAGGTTATGACTTCACCTGGGGAATGGAAGATATATTCGCCGCTTTCCAGCGTAAAATTTGGATTTATTGAATGGAAAAGATATGTACTTGCGTCATTGACAACAATTAATTGTCTCCTTCCCTTTAAATTTTTCTTTCCTACTCTTAAAGGTGTTGACTCTGGCGCAATCGTTATTTTTCCCACTCGTGCATCTTTCGTCCAATAAAGTTCTTTTGAAACAGAATAGTTAGGATTGTACATTATACTTTCCCCCCTTATTAAAAAACCGTAATTTTTTATTTATCCTTATGATGGTATGATTGCAATCTATAAGTGATTCCAACTGATTCAATGAAAAAAAGAAGTACTTGATTTACAAGTACTTCTTAAGTAGCAACAAAAAAACAATACTGCATACATGTTATATGCACTCAGCTGCAAGTATGAACTTATAATAGATCCAACCAAATTTTCATTGCTGTTGTACAAATTAATAGCGCTAAAAAAAACTGTAACACTTTTGTATTTATCTTCTTCCCTGCCATGGCTCCTAGAGGTGAAGCGATAACACTTGCAATAACCATAATAAAAGCTGGGAAATAATCAACTTGACCTGTCGTAATCTTCCCAACAGTTGCACCAATTGATGAAATGAACGTAATGGCTAGTGAAGAAGCAATGGTCATTCTTGTTGGAATCTTTAACACGACTAACATGATAGGAACTAACAAAAAGGCCCCAGCTGCTCCAACAATACCAGCCCCTATACCTACGATTAGAGCGAGTAAAGCCGCAATCCATTTATTAAACTTCACCTGATCAAGCGGAATATCATCAATCCCTTTTTTCGGAATAAACATCATAAGCGCGGCAATTAACGCTAATATACCATATATGAAATTAATACCACTCTCCGACATTAACTTAGAACCATATCCACCTACGAAACTACCAATTAAAATACTAACGCCCATATAACCAATTAACTTCTTATTTAAATAGCCGCCTTTTCGATATGCCCAAACACCACCGATTGTCGCAAATAATACTTGAACAGCGCTTATCCCAGAGACTTCATGTGCAGTAAATGCTGCTAAGCCGAATAAAGGAGGGATATATAAAAGCATCGGGTATTTAATGATGGAACCGCCAATTCCCAGCATTCCTGAAATATATGAACCTATAAATCCAATTAAGAAGATTGATATAATAAATGTAAAGTCCATTAATATGCCCCCTTTGAGCAAAGAGAGTCCAAAATGTTTCCCTTAGTCATCGAACAGCACAACGGTTTGGTCCAATTTCCATTTCACGTTGTTTTTCTTCATCAGGGGTCATTTTCCCCATATTTGTTTGACGAATTTCTTGGTAGGCATTTGGCTGTGGCGGCAGGTTTTCAGTGACTAGCTTTCTAAATTCATTATCGTCATCGATGTTCAAACCATGATTTTTTGCATATAGTGTACCTAATTTTTCTGATACACTTCCATCATCGTTTAATTCATCAATCATCATGAAATGTGCTGGAAGAACGATCAATTCTTCAGACAACTCTCTGTAACGTTTGTAAAGACTTTCTCTTAAATCTCCAACCCAATCTTCCGCCATCCCAGCTAGATCAGGTCTTCCAATTGAATCAATAAATAAGATATCGCCTGAAAGTAAGAACTTCTCATCTATTACAAATGAAGTTGACCCAATGGTGTGACCTGGAGAATATAAAGCTTGAATCGTTATCTTTGTGTTTCCAATGACAACATCATGTCCATCTTCAAGCGGTTGGTACTCAAACGTTACATCCTCTGCATCCTTTGGCGGCAGCCAGTATGTTGCGTTTGTTTTTTCAGAAATGATTTTTCCACCTGAAATGTGATCTGCATGAAGATGTGTATCAAAGACATGAGTAATTTTTACATCCAACCCTTTTGCAAAATCCAGATAAATATCTGTCATTCTCGTTGAATCAATAATGGCTGTTTCACCATTTGAAACAACCATATATGATAAGCAGCCTTTTCCGATACGGACAAATTGATAAATTTCTCCGCCATTTTGTAAATCGCCAATTTTTACAGGTTCTAAATGTTCACTCCAAGCCTTCATTCCACCTTTTAGGTAAGAAACTGTAAGTCCGGCTTCTGACAACATTTCAGCTACCATGATAGATGAACCTTCTTTTGCACAAACAACTAAGATATCTTTATTGGCAGGCAGCTTATCTATTATTTCTTTGACACCATCAAGTAAATCAAAGTAAGGAACGTTTAAAAAAGCGAAGTTTTCTCCTTCAATTTTCCAATCTTGAAAGTCACTTTCATTACGAACATCTAAAATAAATAATTCTTCTTTATTAAATACCTTTTTTGTTACTTCTTTTGAAGTCATTACATTTACAGTCATCTCTCAATTACCCCCCAAGGTATAAAATCGTGTAAAAAAATAATGCTGTTTTCGTAAACTTTGTTGATTTACCAAGTAATGCGTTGTGGTTGATTTCGTTTTAAAAGCAGCAATCTCTTAGAAAAGAGCCACAAATAAACAGAACGTTCGTGTTACATCCACAGCATAGCAATTTTTAAATACTCGTCGTTTCCCCAGACCACTGACTCATGCCCGGCACAACATTAATAACGTTCGTAAATCCGTTTTCTGTTAATTTTTGTGCAGCAAAATCACTACGACTTCCAGTACGACATACAACATAAATAACATCATCTTTGTTTAATTCATTATATCGATTCTCTAGTTCCCCCAAAGGAATCGTGATGGAATTAGGTATATGATTAAATGCATACTCTGCTGCTTCCCTTACATCTAGAACAACAATGTTCTCATTTTCTTTCAATTTCTTTTCTAGTTCTTCGTTATTCGCAACTACTGGGTGTTTTCTATCGATGGTGTCATCACTTGATGACTTTCTAATATAATGCCTTAACACGTCTCCCTCTTCAATTGTGCCTAAATACTGATGTCCCGTGCTTTCAGCCCATGCTTTCATGTCTGCTTTTGATCCTTTATCTGTAGCTTGAACTTCCAAAACGAAACCATCCTCTAGGGTATTTATTGCTTTTTTGGTTTTTACTATCGGCATTGGACACGCTAATCCTTTTGCATCTAATACTTCATTTGCTTTCACGTTCTCCATATTGAAGCCTCCATTTAATACCCAATAGGGTATATTAATTTTCAAAAAAATTTATTTCTCTACATTTCCTTCCCACGCAAGCATACCACCAGTCATATTAATGATTTTAAATCCATGACTTTCAAGGAATTTAGCAGCTTTACCGCTTCTTCCACCAGAACGGCACACCATCGTATACTCTTTTGATTTATCTAATTCATGCATACGAAACTCTACTAATCCTAATGGAATATTTACAGCTCCCGGAATTTTCCCTTCAACTACTTCATCTACTTCACGTACATCAATAATAGCAAGTTTCTTTCCTTCATTAAGTAATTCTTCTACTTCTTTTGCAGTCATTTCCTTCACGTTATGCTCCTCCTTAAATATTTCTATTAACTCCAAGCACTCATGCCGCCTTTTACATTTGTCACTTGTTTAAACCCTTGTTTTTTTAATAACTTACTAGCCTTGTTACTTCTCATTCCACTTTGACAGATGACAACTACCTCTTTTTCCTTTGATAGTTTATTTGCATTTTTGGCTAATTGATGAAGTGGAATATTGTTAAAGCCGCGAATATTGTTTACCCTGAACTCTCCTGGAGTTCGTACATCAATAAATTGTTTATTTTTATCAGTCAATGCTTTTTTTAAGTCTGTTGTAGATATTTGTTTCACACCTTTTGCCGGCAAAAGACGCTTGATAAAATAGAAAATAACGAGTGCGAGAATGATAACATTCAAATAGTCCATCATATTATCTCCTTATATAAATAAATTTACATTACCTTCTTGAGCGTCAGCTAAATATGCAGCAACTCCAGCATATTCAATTTGATCTAACAACTCTTCTTTCTGTAGACCTAATAAATCCATAGTCATTGTACATGCAACTAACTTAACATCTTGCTCTTGTGCCATTTCAATCAATTGAGGTAAAGGTACTGCATTATGCTTTTTGATTACGTTTTTAATCATTTTAGGACCCATTCCCGCAAAGTTCATGTTTGATAAGCCCATTTTATCTGCCCCTCTTGGCATCATTTTCGCAAACATATTTTCCATGAAACCTTTTTTAATCGAAATAGCTTCATCTTTTCGCAATGCATTTAATCCCCAAAAAGTGTGGAAGATAGTCACTTCATGATCATAAGCCGCTGCACCATTCGCTATGATGTATGCCGCCATCGCTTTATCATAGTCTCCGCTAAATAAGATGATTGTTGTACTTTTCTTTTCTGTCATAACTCCTGTTCCTCCTCAATATAAATTTACCTTTACCCGTATTGGTATAAAATCAATTAAAAAAATTTACCCTTTTTTGATCCAAAATTTTAAAATATTATTTTCTTCTTCATGTTTCAAAAGCTCATGTCCACCTGATTTTGCCCATGCAGTAAGATCATTTTTTGCCCCTTTATCTGTTGTATGAATCTCTAACACTTGTCCTGATTCCAATTCAGTCATCGCCTTTTTTGTTTTCACAATTGGTATTGGACACGCTAATCCTTTTGCATCTAAAACTTTATCTACTGTCATTTTATATTCCTCCTATATTTTTATTTACCTTTACCCCTATGGGTATATTAATAAAGTAAAAAAAGAATGTCAACCAAAAATATTATCTGCTTTTTACAAGGAGGTTGACTGCTTCTTTTATTAATTCATCCGTATTTTGACCGTTTTTCTCTGCTTCCATAACACATTCTACTAAGTTTGAACTTACGATCACTCCTACTGTTCGATCCACAGCGGAGCGTACAGCTGACAGTTGAGTGATGACTTCTTTACAATCCTTGTTCTCTTCCATCATTTTCAAAATCCCTCTAAGCTGTCCTTCCATTCTTTTTACTCTATTTTTAATTTGATCATTGTAGTCCATAGGATTCTCCTTTCTAGTTTGGCTGTTTTTAATTTTATTTTTATCGTTCATAAGTAGTCAGATAAGCAAAAGGAGCTAACTGATAAGGTTCATATTATACCCATACAGGTATAATGTCAAACGAATACTATCATACTTTTTTTCAAGATCAAAGCAGCAAAAAACGCATTCTAATGGAAAAACCATTTAGAATGCGCTATGTTCGACTATTTATTTAAGCAGTCTGATCCGCTTTTAAATTTATGGAAGGACCGAAAAATTCAAAATGAATATTTTCTTCTTTTACACCTAGTTTTTCAAGATTTTCAATTGTATTTTTCATGAAAGCTACCGGTCCGCAAACATAAAATGATGCTTCCTTCTCTTCCACAATTGTTTGAAGTTTATTGAAATCAACATAGCCTTCTTCATCAAATTTACGATTTTCTCTATCTGACGGTGTTGGATTTTGGAATACGATCACTTTTTTTGCATTAGACAACGAATTTACTGTTTCCGTTACTTCTTCTTGGAAAGCTTGAAGTGCACCATTTTTTGCTGCATGGATAAATGTTACATGTCGATCAGGTTGCTGATCAGCAATTCTTTTTAACATACTCATCATTGGAGTGATCCCTACGCCACCACTGATAAGATATACAGGAGTGTTATCCGTTTCATTTAATACAAAGTCACCTGCTGGAGCAGTTATCTCCACTTCGTCTCCTTCATTTACATGTTCATGTAAATAATTTGACACCTTTCCTAGTGATGAAGGTTCTTCCCCTTCTTTTTTCACAGATATTCTTAAATGGTTCTCACCTGGTGCGTCTGATAAGCTATATTGACGATTTAATAAGTACTCTTCACCTTCAACTTTTAGACGGACAGTAACGTATTGACCTGGTTTAAAAGTTGGTGTGCTTGAGCCATCTGCAGGCTGTAAATAAAAGGAAGTGATAACTGAACTTTCCTTAATTTTATTTACAACTTTAAAGGCCTTGAAACCTTCCCAAGCCTGAGCTTTTGCCTCATTATACATTTCTTTCTCAACATCAATAAATACTTGGGCAATGACTCCATATGCTTCAGCCCATGCGTTAATAATTTCAGGTGTAGCCGCATCACCTAGTACATCTTTTATTGCTTTAAGTAAAAATTCGCCGACAATTGGATAATGTTCTTCTTTCACACCAAGACTGCGGTGCTTATGAGCAATTTGCTTCACAGCTGGTATTAATACTTCAAGCTGGTCAATATATGTCGCTGCAGCATATACAGTATTGGCTAAAGCTGTTTGCTGACGGCCTTTTTTTTGATTTGCATGGTTAAAAATATTCAATAGCGCTGGGTGTGCTTCAAACAATTTTTCATAAAAATATGTGGTGATTTCGACACCTCGATCAGCAAGGATGGGTGCAGTAGACTTTACGATTTTAATCGTATTTTCGGATAACATAAAACCACTCCTAAAGTAGTATTTAAAATATATCTTTATAATAGTCCTCCATTTTCATTAAAGCAATATTTCAAATACATCTTTTATAAAGTTGTCACAAATACAAAAGAAAGTGAATTTGTTGTTCACAATTATGCCTGTGATTTACATGATACCGCAAACTAAGCTTTTAAAGGAATTTGTGGTAAGATAAAGTATATTAAAAATGTGAGGTCTTTTTATGAGATTAACAAATTACACCGATTACTCACTAAGAGTATTAATATATTTAGCCACAAAGCCAAAGAATGAACTCTCCAATATTAAAGAAATTGCCGAAGTGTATAATATTTCGAAAAACCATCTTATGAAGGTCACTTATGAACTTGGTAAAATGAAGGTCATTGAAACAATACGCGGACGCAATGGAGGAATCAGGTTAGCTCATTCACCTGAAGACATAAATATTGGAGAAATCGTCCGTAAAACCGAAGAAGATTTTCACATTGTAGAATGCTTTGACAGTAATCACAATCAATGTATCCTCTCACCGGTATGTAGTCTAAAACATGTTCTTAACAGTGCATTACAAGCATACTTGGCAGTTCTTGATCAGTATACTTTGGCTGACTTAGTGAAAAATCAACATTCCATATTAGAATATTTCCTAAATCAAAAGTAGAAAGTGTTCCTAGAAACTAGGAGCACCTTCTACTTTTTCTATATTCACAGTAATAAGTTTTGCTGTTTTCGGATTAAACACAACATCTACATTAGCAATAAACACTTGATTCTTTTGCTTCACTTTCACATGGAAAATATCCTTTGATTCCTCTTCATTGACCACTTCACGTTTTACATACCTATAATCAACTAGTTCTGCATCAGGGTACTTTTCTTTAACAGATGAAATAGCAATCTTGCTCCACTTTTCATAGTCAATTTCCTCTACATTTTGTTCACCATATGCTTTCATTCCTGCTGTGAAAATCAATGTTAACGCTACGAATGTAAAAAGAATTTTAGATAGTGAAAACGGCTTCATAATTTCCTCCATACCTGAGACTTTTGACATTTGCCGGACAGTGTTCCCAGGAAAATTCACATGCTCTACTTGGGATTACTTCCGGTTAATGCTGGCTGAAATTAATTTGCCCAAATTTTCAACTTATATTCAAATTTGCACATAAGAATAGATCACTGTAAAAATTCCCTTTTTGCAAAATTTGCTAAAATCAATCCAACCTCTTTATTCTTTTCCCATTCTTCTTCCAAAACACATAATGGCGGATTTGTTTCCTCTACAAGATAACTTAGCTCAAGTGTTAATGCAGGTCTTTTATATTCTTGAATAAACCAATCCGTATATCCGCCGCCAATTGCATTTGCAGGTGGATAGGATATTTCATAATCTGTCTTTTCAGCCACTTGTTCAATTAGCTGATAATCACGATGCAAATGCTGTAGTTCATTAAAGTAATACCAATAAATCATACGGCCTGAGGTGTGGTATGATACAGAAACTAATGGCTGAGTATTTTTAGTAAAAGTCAAAAGCGCCTTCACTTCGCTCGCTTCAAACGGCTTTTTACCTTTGTAATGTGAATATGAAGCATGTGGTTGATCACCTTCAATTTGCTCCCAACCTGCTGGATATTGTCGATTTAAATCCACACCAAGTCCGTTAGCTTTCCATCTAGAAAAGTCTTGATCCCCTTTATTCATATCTAGATACACTTCTTGTAAAAGAAAAGGAAACTCTGCAATTCCCTTTTGTTGAATCATTACACCATCTGGATTAACCATCGGTACAAACCAAATCGCAATCTCATCCAAAACATTTAGATTATGTCCATATAAGGATATGCCTTTTTGATAGGCCATTGCATATTGATCAATCATTTTCATGATGACATGTGTAGTCAGCCATTCCCGCCCATGATGGCTACCTGTAACCAGAACGGAACGCGGTCCCTTCCCTACCTTAATCGCTAAAATTTCTCGTTCAAATTCTGAGTGACCGATTACTTTCATTTCCAACCCATATGTTTTTGCTAATTGCTGCAAATGCCCCCTCATTCTTTCATAAGAATACTTTTCAGTTGCAACTGCATGTCCATGGCATATACCAATTAGGAAAATTAGGAAAAGGATGGTTAACCTTTTCTTCATTGTATGTAAACACCCTTTTTATTTTTAGCGTGCCGTTTTATTGTTTTTTTATGTGGGTAATGACTTCCAAGCCACTAATGACAATAACACCAAGTTTTACACAGTAAGAAAAAAAACAAATCACACACAATAATCATATCTCCTTAAGAAGGAGGGAGTCCAAATTGAACAATGTTGACTACGATAAAGCATTATATTACACACATCGTTCACAGTGGGATAACCTACTCATATTAATGGTTCGCACGAAGGACGATTTCTTATCAAAAAAAATTGAACATTTTTTACATGCATATAACTTTGAAAATGACTACAAAGAAGTCGAGAAACAGTTATATTCATTACTAAGATATATTGATCATGCTGTTGAATATCCAGAATTAGAATATGTTCAACAAATATAACTTCACACATAAATCGTGACTTTCATCAGGGGAATTTATTACTACTGATGGTTAACCAGAAAGAGGCTGACATTCTAATTATCCTTAATGTCAGCTTCTTTTTTCTTGATTTTAGGTGGCAAAAAAGCGGACAACTGCAGTTGTCCGCCCTTTTATCTTATTTACTTAATTCATGAACCAAATTATTTACAATTTCCATCACACCAGCTTCTAAAGCAGCCAATTGTTGTTCACTTTGTTCTAGTGTCTCACTATTAACCCCGAAGTAAAACTTAGCTTTTGGCTCTGTTCCAGATGGTCTTACACAGAACCAAGAGTTATCCTCCAGGATGTATTTTAATACGTTAGATCCTGGCAGATCAATTTTTTCGGTTGTGTCAGCTTGTACATTTTGACGTTCACTTGTTTTATAATCTTCGATTGTTGTGATTTTTTTACCGGCAACCACAGTTGGAGGATTTGTTCTAAAGGAATGAAGAATGCCTTGAATTTGTTCTGCCCCTTCTTTTCCTTTTAGTGTAAGTGATTGTAAGCCCTCTTTGTAATAGCCATAGTCTTTAAAGATTTCCAGTAATCCTTGATACAGTGTTAAGCCTTTCTTTTTATAGAAAGCCGCAACCTCAACAGCTAATAAAGCTGCTTGCACCGCATCCTTATCACGTGCAAAATCTCCGATCAAATAGCCGTAACTTTCTTCATAGCCAAACTGAAATTCATATTGTCCAGTTCGTTCGTACTCATTAATTTTTTCACCGATAAATTTAAATCCTGTAAGAGTATCAATTGTATCTAAACCAAATGACGTCGCAATATCACGGCCGATTTCTGATGTTACGATTGTTTTTAATACGACACCATTACCAGGTAATGTTCCGTTCGCTTTTTTCTCAGATAGTAAATAATGTAGAAGAAGCGCACCAGTTTGGTTACCAGTTAACACCACATATTGACCTTCATTATTTTTCACTGCTACTCCAAGTCTGTCTGCATCTGGATCTGTACCGATAAGAAGATCAGCATCGATTGTTTCTCCGTCACGAATCGCTAATGTAAATGCATCATGCTCTTCTGGATTAGGTGATTTAACAGTAGAGAAATTTGGATCTGGCAGTTCTTGTTCTTTAACTACTGTGACATTTTCATAGCCAAGAGCTTTTAATCCGTTGCGAACTGGCTTGTTAGCCGTTCCATGTAAAGGCGTGAAAATGACTTTTACATCAACTTCTTTTGAAAGGCCAGGATTAACAGAAATCGTTGTTAGCTTCTCTGTATAGGCTTGGTCAATTTCCTCACCAATCATTTTGATTAGTCCTTGTTCTTTTAACACAGCCTCATCTTGAACCTTAATTAGCAATTCATCTTCTACTTGATTGACATATGAAATGACTGTATCAGCTGCAGCAGGCGGCAATTGTCCACCATCTTCACCATATACTTTGTAGCCATTATATTCTGGAGGGTTATGACTAGCTGTAATAACAATACCTGAAAATGCATTCAAATGACGAACAGCAAATGATAATTCAGGAGTAGGACGTAACTCTTCAAAAACGTATGTTTGAATTCCGTGAGAAGCTAACGTCTTAGCAGCTTCCATCGCGAATTCGGGTGACTTATGGCGAGAATCATATGCAATTGCTACACCGCGCTTTTTTGCTTCCTCACCAAAAGAATCTATGTAAGTTGCCAAGCCTTCAGATGCTTTTCGAATCGTATATAAATTCATACGGTTTGTACCTGGCCCGACCTCACCGCGCATACCACCTGTTCCGAATTCTAATTCCTTGTAAAAGCAATCTTCTAATACTTTTTCATTACCTTCAATTTCAGTTAATAAAGTTTTCAGTTCTTGATCTAAGTCTTGCTTATTTTTCCAACGTTCGTAGCTTAGTTCCCAGCTCATCTTGACCTCCTGGTTTGTTCATACATTGTATTCTCTTGAAATAATCATTCATATTTTAACATATTTTAGGACTTTCTACATGATTGAATTTCTACAAATTCTGCAAAATTCATGTTTATTATCCCTAGATGTTATTTCAAAACAATTTCCGGACGATTACTTTAATTATTTAAGTAGATAATATTAATAATATAATTATTCACATATAGTAAATTTTCGACATCTGTACCCTTTAATTTATATAGTAATTAACAAAAATTAACCGACTATTTAAACGCCATTGCCGCCTTCACTGCCTTTTTCCAGCCACTATATAATTGATCTCTTCTTGAATCATCCATATGTGCTTCAAACCTCGTATCCATTTTCCATTGTTCAGCTATTTCTTTGCGATCATTCCAAAAGCCTACGGCGAGTCCTGCTAAATAGGCTGCACCTAACGCTGTTGTTTCATTTACTAAGGGGCGCTCAACGGGAACATTTAATAGGTTGCTTTGAAATTCCATTAAGAAATTATTTTTAACAGCTCCGCCGTCAACACGCAATGTTTTTAATGCAATTCCTGAGTCTGCCTCCATTGCACCTAGTACATCCTTTGTTTGATAAGCTAAAGCCTCAAGTGTAGCACGAATAAAATGTTCCTTTGATGTTCCTCTAGTAAGGCCAAAAACAGCTCCTCGAACTTCACTATCCCAATATGGAGTACCAAGACCGACAAAAGCTGGAACAACATAGACTCCTTCCGATGATTCTACTTTTGCCGCATAGTCTTCGCTATCCTTGGCATTTCTTATCATACGCAGACCATCACGTAACCATTGAATCGCTGAACCTGCTACAAAAATACTTCCCTCTAAAGCATATTCGACCTTCCCATTCAATCCCCATGCAATCGTTGTCAGTAAACCGTTTTCTGAATGGATCGCATTTTCCCCTGTATTCATTAGCATAAAACAACCTGTACCATATGTATTTTTTGCCATGCCTTCTTCAAAGCACGCTTGACCAAACAAGGCTGCTTGCTGATCACCTGCCATTCCTGCGATAGGAATTTCTTGTCCTAAAAAGTGAAAATCAACTGTTGAGGCATAAATCTCTGAGGATGGACGAACTTCAGGAAGCATTTCTTTCGGAATATTCAAGATTTTTAGTAGCTTATCATCCCACATTAAATCATAAATATTAAACATAAGTGTACGTGAGGCATTTGAATAATCCGTTACATGTTTTTTCCCACCCGAAAGTTTCCAGACTAACCACGTATCAATCGTTCCAAACAAGAGCTCACCCTTTTCTGCTCTTTCACGTGCCCCTTCTATATGATCTAACATCCATTTCACTTTCGTTCCTGAAAAGTAAGGATCTATCAATAACCCAGTTTTCTTTTTAAAGGTATCCTCAAATCCTTGCTGTTTTAATTCATCACAAATTTTTGATGTTTGCCGTGATTGCCAAACGATCGCATGATAAATCGGTTCCCCTGTTTCTTTATCCCAAACGACAGTTGTTTCTCGCTGATTTGTTATACCAATACCAGCTATTTGCTCTGGTTTTACCCCTGCTTCTAACAAGCATGATGCGATGACAGCTAATATTGAACCCCAAATTTCATTTGCATTATGCTCAACCCAACCTGGTTTCGGAAAATATTGAGTAAACTCTTTTTGAGCAATATGAACAATCTCACCAGATTTATTAAACAAAATCGCTCGTGAACTCGTTGTTCCTTGGTCAAGTGCCAGCATATAAGATTTCTCCATCACTCTGCTCCCCCTTACATCATAGTTACTAAAAAGCTGACTCTTTTTAATTTTCATGAGTCAGCTCTTCAATGCTTGATTTTTAATCCTTTTTATAATGAATTGCGTAAATGTCTTTTCGACGATCCTTCAATTGGTTAACAGTTCCTGATTGACGTTGACGTCTTAAGATTTCTAAGTCAACATCACCAATTGCTACCATTTCAATATTTGCATTACATTCATTTACAATCCCATCACGGGCAAATTCAAAATCTGAAGGTGCAAAAATTGCTGATTGGGCATATTGGATATCCATATTTTCTGTTTGCGGAAGGTTCCCAACTGTCCCAGCAATCACTGTATAAATTTGGTTTTCAACAGCGCGGGCTTGAGCACAATAGCGAACTCTTAAATAGCCTTGACGATCTTCTGTACAGAAAGGAGTGAAAATGATCTTTGCTCCTTTATCCGTTGCGATTCTGGCTAGCTCTGGAAACTCAATATCGTAACAAATTTGGATGGCAATTTTTCCACAGTCTGTATTAAACACTCTTACTTGATCGCCGCGGCTTATTCCCCACCATTTTCTTTCATTAGGAGTGATGTGCAATTTGTATTGCTTTTCAATGGTTCCATCACGTCGAAATAGATATGCGATATTATAGATTCGGCCCTCTTCCTCCACCACGTGTGAACCGCCAATAATATTAACATTATAACGTACAGCTAACTCCGTGAATAATTCAATATATTCCTCCGTATATTCTGTTAGACGTTGAATAGCTTTACTTGGTGTTTTCTCATCAAGAAAGGACATAAGCTGTGTCGTGAAAATTTCCGGAAAAACGGCAAAATCTGAGCCTGCATCAGAAGCAACATCTGTGTAATATTCAACCTGCTTTGCAAATTCATCAAAGGAATCAATTTGTTTCATCATATATTGAACAACACAGATTCGTACTGGATTTGATGTTTTATAATATCGTTTTGGATTTGGCTGATAATCAACATTATTCCATTCCATAAGTGTTGCATATTGGAAGGAAGCTAAATCATCTGATAAATAATTTGGATTTATTCTCATTAAGGTAAATTCATTTAATAATTGAAATGAGAGTACTGGATCATATATTTTATGTAAAGATACTTGCTGTACATATTCTCTTGGTGTCAGTTCATCTGCATACTTATAATAATTTGGGATTCTTCCCCCAATAATAATACTTTTTAAGTTTAATCTTCTTGCTAAGTCTTTTCTTGCCTCATATAAACGATGGCCAATCTTCATACGTCTGTAGCTTGGATGTACCATTACTTCAATACCATACATATTGTATCCATGTGGATCATGATTCGTTATGTAACCATTATCCGTAATATCATCCCATGTATGTCGATCATCATATTCATCAAAGTTAATTAAAAGACTCGAACATGAACCGATGATTTTCCCTTCAAATTCAGCACAAAATTGTCCATCTGGAAAATGATCAAGATGGCTTTCTAAATGCTCCCTTTTCCATGGTTCCATTCCAGGAAAGCATTTTGCCTGAAGCTTTATAATGGCATCAATATCGCTTTCTTCGATATTTCGTATGATCATTTTCTTCTCAAATTTGGATAAATCTAGTTTTTCAGACATAAAGCTTTCTCCTTTAGAATTATAATTTGTAGATATAATTCCCTTTATTGTTCATTTAAAAACGAGATTAATTGTTTTAATTCCATATGTGCCATTGATTCCAAGCTGTGATCTACCTCGCAAAATTCTAAACCCTTTGTAACAGTGTTTGGGACTGTCACACATTTCATTCCCGCTCGCTTGGCTGCTAAAGCTCCATTTGCAGAGTCCTCAAAAGCAATGCATTCCTCAGGATTAACCCCAAGACATTTTGCTGTTTCTACATAAAGAGCAGGATCAGGCTTTACATGTTCAACGTGATCCGAAGTTCGAATGCATTCAAATCGATCTAACAACTGAAGCCTTTTTAAATGGGATGACACCCATTCATAATTCGAGCTTGATGCCAGCCCAATCTTAAGACCGAGTGATTTTGCAGCATCTAAATAATCAATCACACCTGGTCTAGCATGTTCCTGCATAATCCTTTGGGAAAATCGTTCTTTTTGCAATTTTTTTAATTCATCATGATTAAACGTTTTTTTCGTTTGTTCTTCAAGATATGAAAAGGGATTAAAGGATGTTATTGTCCCAATCAATTTTCCCCACACTTCTAAAGGTAATTCACTTTGATGCTCTTTGAAGATTTCATTTAATACTTCATATTCATGTGTTTCGGTATCTAATATTAATCCATCAAAATCAAAAATAATTGCTTTTATCATCGAATCATCTCCTTTCCATTAGTATACAAAACATGAATAGCTTTTTCACTTATCTCATTTTTTGTTTTTAGCTGCTTTAAAAAGGATATTTTAATGATAATTTGTATATGATCTCGCACGTAAAAAAAGGTCTGACACGTAGTCAGACCCATTTGTTAATTTGTTTTAGTTGGTTCAGAAATATTTGTTAATGCAGCTCCTGCCGCTTCGTCAGACATTTGGTCTGTTGCTAAATCACCTAAGGCAACAATCCCGACTAACTGATTGTTTTCAACAATAGGTAATCGGCGAATTTGATGCTGTGCCATTACCTTCGCTGCTTCAGCTGCAGTCATTGAAGTATGACCTGACACAAGGTTTGTCGTCATAACATGCGAAACTGGTGTATCGCTGTCTCGTCCTTCTGAAGTCGAACGAATCGTAATATCACGGTCTGTAATGATTCCTTTAAGTTGACCATTATCAACTACCGGGATAGAACCAACATTACTTTGACTCATAATGGCTGCAGCTTCCTTAATCGATTGATTTGAAGATACAGTTTCGACATTCGTTGTCATACATTCTTGAATTGTATTCAATATAATCCTCCCCTTTCGAATATAGTATGGACTGTTGTACTAAGGTTTATATGTAGCATTTTTTTCAAATATAGCTTGTGAATAAAATGTAAATAGTAATAATGAATGATGTTTTTATCGATTCACATCAATCGTTCACAAGCCTATCTCATTTACAGTCCAAGCTATTCAGACTATAATTTAAGAAAACACTTGTGAGGGTATGATATGTCAAATACGAATAGTAAGAAGGTTGAAAATTTATTATCCACTGCATGGGTTGCTTCATTTATCGCAACATTAGGAAGCCTATATTTTTCAGAAATCATGCAATATACTCCTTGTGATCTTTGTTGGTATCAACGTATATTTATGTATCCATTAGTAATTATTTTGGGAATTGGCGTATTTAAAAAGGATGCATCAATTGCACTTTATACACTCATTCTCTCAGGTATAGGCGGATGCATCTCCATCTACCATTACAGCATTCAAAAAATCGATTTCTTAGGTGAAAATTCAATATCCTGTGGTATTGTTCCTTGTACTGGTGAATACATAAACTGGCTAGGATTTATAACGATTCCATTCTTGGCACTTATTGCATTTATCATCATTTTCGTTTCAAGCTTACTACTATTAAAAAAGGCAGGTCGTTAAGATGAAAAAAATAATCATTTTTGGAGCAATTATCCTTGTTTTATTCGGGGCTTTAGCCTTCATAACAACTTATCAAAAGAATGAAAAAGCGGAAGGAAACGTATATGGTAAAAGTGATCTCCATACAGCCACCATCGATCAATTAGATGATCCGAACTATCAAAACATTATCCTCCCTGATGAGTTAGAAAAAAATTTGGAAAACAAAGAAGATACAATTGTTTATTTCTTTAGTCCTACATGTGAACATTGTAAAGTAACAACACCAGTTCTCATGCCTGTTGCTGATGAAGTTGGAGTAGAAATCAACCAATATAACATATTAGAATATGAAGAAGGTTGGGATCAATATGGAATTACAGCGACTCCAACACTTGTTCATTACAAGGATGGTAAAGAAGTTGATCGAATCGAAGGATCAAACTCAGAAGAAAATTTTCGTACATTGTTAACAGAATGGAAAGCGGAATAATAAGAAAAGCAGAAGCGTTTGGTCAGTATTTTCATTAGCTTTTCAACAAAGCTCAAAACAACAAAACGAGGTTCTATACTCTCATGTATAGAACCTCGTTTTTCAATTAAACCACCCAATCATTTGCTGGCTTAATAAATTGACTAAATTCTCCTTCTTGACTCTCAGCATTTTTAAACTGAGAAAAAGAAAACGGAAAAAAGTATCCATATTCATTTAAATGACAACTATTCCGTTCAAACATTTCACGATATTTTCTTTCATCTTTGCAATGATCAATATGATTGAGCACTGATATGACGACTTGCAGACTGGAAATAATTTGAAACGCATCTTTTAATGTACCATTATACATTTGATCTGCTGCCTGTGGTTGTAATACCTTTTGTCCTTTTAATGACTTTATTTCTTGATCAGGAAAAAACTTAGGAAAAATTTCCGTATATATTTGTTCAACAAGTTCATCAATATGACGTTCTTGTTCTTCTGTTGACGCAACAACAACCTTCACTTCATATCACCCTTTATTCCATTCATTCTTCTCTATCTTTTACTATTGTAAGCATACCACAGTACTTTTCGACATTGCAGAGGTAAGTGTTACCGGAACTAGATTGTACATCCAATCTTTGTTTTGTATACTAAGAAATGCGCAAGCGCCTTGTTCAGCCCCGACAAGCATAAGACAGGCCATAATAGAAGGCGCATTTTGCCTTCAATTATGGAATGGCTTATGACTCGAGGGGCTAGGCGCTGGAGCTAGACACTGAAACTAAGACAAAAAACTTACACTTCTTATGCTTCTAAAAAAAGCGCAAGCGCCTTGTTCAGCCTAGGGCAACCTGCGTAGAATAGCAAAAGAAATTGTTATTTACCAAAAATTCTAGGTTAGCGTATGAACTCTTGCAGTACTGAGCTTCATGGCTAGGAGGCACTTAGAGCAACAAACATAAAAACAACGTTAATACTAGCTATATATAAAGGATTGGTGGCCAATTGAAACGAATAGGTGAATGGTTAGAAATAGACATTACGAAAGAGTGGGCTAATAATACCGTGTATCATGTCCTTTCGAAAGAACTCGGTGCATCTAAAGCGATAATCAAAAAGTGGAATGCTGCATCTTCCATCAAAAAAAATAAGCAGAAAGCAGATGTCAATCATAAACTGGAGCTTGGCGATCGGCTATATTTACATCTTTTTGGAGACGAGGATTATGGTGTCATACCTGAGTATAAAATAGTCGATGTGTTATATGAAGACGATCATTTATTAATAGTCAATAAAGAGGCTGGAATTGATACACATCCAAATGAACCAAATCAAAAAGGAACGTTAGCAAACGCTATTGCTTCCTATTATCAAATGAACGGATTACAAATTAGAGTTAGGCATATTCATCGTCTTGATAAAGATACGTCAGGAGCCATTATTTTTGCTAAACATGATTTATCACACACTTTGCTTGATCAAGCTCTTGAATTAAGAAAAGTTAAACGTACATATATCGCAATAGTGGAAGGAAAATTTGCGCAGACAAAAGGGATAATTGATCAACCTATTGGAAGAGATCGACATCACGCTACACGGAGGAGAATTTCTCCAAATGGGCAAAAGGCCATAACACATTATCAAGTAGAGCAATATTTATCAAGTAAAGACTTGTCCATTGTATCACTCCAACTTGATACGGGAAGAACTCACCAAATCAGAGTTCACTTAAGTTCCATGAACCATCCGATTATTGGAGATGTGTTATATGGTGGAAAAAAAGGACTCATAAACAGACAAGCGCTTCACGCTGCAAAGGTATCACTAACTCATCCATTAACAGAAGAGGAAATTGAGGTTGAGGCTAAATTTCCTAAAGATATTCATTCAATCATCACAAAAGCACAGCTATGACAATCTCTCTAGTAAAATAAAGAAAAGTCCCTAATTTTGACATTATAATCCATTTGAACTATATAGAATCTAGTTAATTTAACTCAAATTGCTGAGTTAATGAAACATTAACAATTTATCAACAAATAGTTAATGTTCACTTGGTAGTTTTTAATTAGACATACAACGATGACACCCACCCAAACAATTTCAAGGAGGTATCTTCATTGAATAGCAAAAACATGAACCGTAGGGACTTTTTAAGGGTCGGAGGTATGAGTACAGTTGCATTGTCTTTAGGGGCTACCGGTGTCTTCTCACTTGTTGGTAATAAAAAAAGTTTCGCTTCATCAAATGCAACTACTAGAGGATTCGGTGGTTATGGTCCATTAGTGAAGGATCCAAACGGAATACTTGATCTACCACAAGGATTTCAATACCGTATACTTTCTGAGGAGGGCGGCAAACTTTCTGATGGACGGCCCATTCCAGCAATGTTTGATGGTATGGCTGCTTTTGCAGGACCTCATAATTCTACTATTTTAGTAAGGAATCATGAGCTAAGTGGTAATACAAAGTATCCAGTTGAAGGAAAGAACCCTTATGATAAGACCAAAACAGGCGGCACGACAGCTCTAGTTGTTACTCCAGATCATAATGTTGTAGAAGAGTATGTGACATCAGCTGGTACAATTCGTAATTGTGCTGGAGGAGCAACACCATGGGGTACTTGGTTAACTTGTGAAGAAACAATGAATGAGGGCCATGGCTATGTGTTTGAAGTAGACCCGAATGATCCTGAAAACAAATTATCCAAAACACCGATTAGAGATATGGGTGCTTTTTCTCATGAGGCAACAGCTATTGACCCTGTAACTGGTTATGTTTATCTTACTGAAGATGCTTCAAAAAGCTTTTTATATCGCTTTATTCCAAACGATACGAGCAAAAAACCAGGTGCGCTGCAAAAAGGCGGAAAGCTGCAGGCAGCTGCGATAGAAGAAGTTGGAAATACAAATGCAAGTTCTTTTAATCAAGGCCAGAAATTTGGAATTGTTTGGAAAGATGTAGATCCTGAAAAGCCAACTCTTGAAGCTGAACAAAAAGGATGTATTATCTTTAGTCGTCTTGAGGGTGCATATTTTGCAGGAGGCGTATTCTGGTTTGATGATACCTCTGCAGGTGATGCGAGGAAAGGCCGAGTATACCGTTATATCCCAGCTACAAACACGTTAGAGCTGTTTTATGAATCCTCAGATGCCAATGATCTAGAGTCACCTGATAATATTTGTATTACACCGTGGGGAGATTTATGGATTGCTGAAGATGGTGCAGATTCTGACCGCATGATTGGTTTAACTCCAGAAGGAGAAGTGTACGTTTTCGCAGAGAATAAATTAAATAATAGTGAATTAGCAGGCCCTGCTTTTTCACCAGATGGAAAAACTTTCTTTGTAAACTGTCAATCTCCTGGAATCACATTTGCCATATGGGGTCCTTTTGCACGACGTAATTCTGCAAGACAACGTCAAATGGGTCATGCTGCACCACCTGGCAATTATGCTCCAATTGTTTCGGACAAACTTATTCAATTTGCTGAAAATCAAGGGATGTCTATTCTTGAAGCAGCTGCACTACAACGAAATGGCATGCCTATTACTTAAATAATTTGAAAGCTTATACATGCCTTTATCATTTATTTTTATTAAAGCTCATTACTATTAAAAAAGCCTTTTTTATACAATCTTATAAATTGGAGGTTTCATATGTTTCAAAACATAGGAATACCCGGGCTTATCCTAATCCTAGTTATAGCTTTAATTATATTTGGTCCTTCAAAGCTTCCAGAAATAGGACGAGCTTTTGGATCAACATTAAAAGAGTTTAAAAAAGCAACAAATGATCTTGTAAACGGTGATAGCAAGGAAAATGATAGCTCTGAAGAAGGAAAAAAGCTTCAAGCTATTGATAACACTAAAAGCAAAACAGGTAGTTAAACAATGGAAGATGTAGGTAGGTCATTAACCTGCTTGCATCTTTTTCTCATAAATACCTATCCTACATAGTGATCTTAATATCCATTTTTGTTTTCTTTTTGAAAGGAGCTAAACTTATGGATTTAACTGAGAAGAACGTGATTGAACATTTAGGTGAATTACGAAAAAGAATCATTATTACCATGGTTTTCTTTCTTGTTTCGCTCCTTGTATCTTTCATTTTTGTTCAAGATATACATGATTTCTTAGTAAAAGATTTACATGATAAATTAGCCATATTAGGCCCTGGAGATATCCTCTGGGTTTATATGGCAATAGCAGGAGTCTCCGCTATTACACTTACAATCCCTATTGCAGCTTTTCAAGTATGGCTATTTGTTAAACCAGGCTTAAGAAAAGAAGAACAACGGGTTACTTTAACATTTATACCAGGAATTTTTATTTTATTTATTTTAGGGATCGCCTTCGGTTATTTCTTACTATTTCCTAGCGTACTATCCTTTTTACAAAATCTAGCAGGAGACCAATTTGAAACATTTTTTACTGTTGATAAATACTTTCGTTTCATGATTAACCTTACTTTACCTTTCGGTTTTTTATTTGAAATGCCCGCTGTTATTATGTTTTTAACAAGGCTCGGTATTTTAAATCCAACAAAGCTTGCGAAATCAAGAAAGGTTTCTTATTTTGTATTAATTGTTATATCTGTATTAATTACTCCCCCTGATTTTATATCAGATATTTTAGTCATTGTTCCATTAATCCTTCTATACGAGTTTAGCATCACACTATCAAAAGTTGTTTATCGAAAGAGATTTTCACATGACGAATCTTCTATACAGAAATCTTTCATTTGAAATTTTTCAAGAAAATGAAACAGCCTGAATCTTATACTTGGACTCAGGCTGTTTCAAATTGAAAGAGGCTTTTAAACTTTCTTTACTTTTGCATAAATAATATATCGTTGTGGAGCATTACCAACATAGCTAAATGGATAACAAGTTGTTAATAATAATTCTTCGGCATCGTTCTGTAATGTAATAATACTTGTATCATCTGCTTCCACAATTTTCGTTTTTGTAATTTCATATTCAAAGTTTCCATATGGCAGGACGATTTCTAGTGTATCACCAATTTCAAGTTCTCCTGCTTTTCGAAACACGGTATCTCGATGACCTGACAAGACAATTTGTCCATTTTCATTTGGGTAGTAACTGCCTTTATAATGACCAACGCCTTTTTCAAGATCGTCAGGATCTGTTCCTTCAACTATTGGCAAATCAGCTTTCAATTTTGGAATTTGCAAGATGCCAACTGCTTCCCCAATTGGCGGTTTAAACGTTCCATCTTCTTGTTTATATATGTCTTTACTTGGAGGAGATTTGACGATAGCATTTGCTTCATCTAATGATTTAGAAGTTTGCATCTTTGTATCAAATATTTCCCAAATAGCATAACTGACAATACAAAGACCAACAATAATCAATAAATATGACAACTTCTTCATCTAGCTTTCCACTCTTTTCTCTGTTAATAGTTTGATTATATCACAGAGATAACGCCAAATATTAACAGAGTACATTTAATTCATTTATAATTTGTAATATTTATGTAAAGTTGGAATTTCCCACTTTTATAAAATATCAACAACACTCTTTGCCTCTTTCAACATTGTCAGGCGTGATTCTTTATTTACATGCGGGACGGAATAAAAAAATTTATGAGCAATAACAGTCATCCCACAATATTCAAAAATACCTACATCCATTGCCGTTTCCATCGATGAGACAAGTTGGCTTGGTTTCATAAATTCTTCTGTTTTGCTCGTTGTTTGAAAAATAACTGCTTTCTTGTCTTTTAATAAACCATCTACCTGCTTTTCAGAAAATCTAAAAGCAAATCCATTTGTAAATACACGATCAAAGTAACCTTTCATAATGGCTGGCATCCCACCCCACCAAGTAGGAAAAATGAAAACAAGATTTTCTGCCCAGGTTATTTCATTTTGTTCAACATGTACTTCTTTAGGAAGTTTCGTTTGATAAAAATTCGTATGATTATCCTCTGTTAAAACGGGATCAAATTTAAGTTTATATAAATCCCGAATTTTCACTTCATGGTTTTTACTTGTTAAATGATCTTTGATTTCATTACATATTGCGGCGTTGAAACTATCTTCACAAGGATGAGCCAAGATAATCAGTGTATTCATACGATCCTCCTATAGTCTTTTTCTAAAAAATACAGCAATTCCATTTAATTAAACGTTTGTTTATTACCTTTTTTCAAACAATCAATGGTGTATGGGTCTTATTCTAACCAAAAGTCCATTACTTCGTTTGTTCCGACTTTTTCTTCCCCCACCAGCCTTTTTTTCGGAAATACAAGGCAATTCCACAGCCTAATCCAAAGATGACAAACAAGACATAAAAATATCCATTCTCCCATTTCAATTCTGGCATATTTTCAAAATTCATTCCGTACAAGCCTGCAATAAACGTCATTGGAATAAATATCACACTTACTAGTGTTAATGTTTTCATAATCGTATTCGTATGATCTGCTTTTAAGGAGAGTTGAAGGTTGAATATACTTGCCATGTTTTCAATAAAGGTATCAAGAGCACTTATAATTCGTGAATAATTATGTTGCAGGTCTTGAAAATAAAAACCTGAATCCTCATTCGTATAGGGAAATTCCGATTGACCAATCGATTTAATTGCACTTTCTTGGGGCTCGATAATTTGTCTCAAATCATGCAATTTTACTTTCCAGCGATAAGCTGTTTTTCCAATTTCATTTTCAAATGGATCCTTAAAAACACTTTTTTCTAAGGCTTGTATTTCATCTGCAATCTCATCAATAGCATGAAGAAACTCATGTGAGGCTTTTTGAATAATTTGATACAAAATATAACCGGTATGTGACATATGCTCTGGATTTTCTTCCAAGTCTTTAACAATTTCCGATAATAAATGAAGATTACTGTCTTGTTCACGGGTAATGATGAAATTTTTCCCAACAAGAATATTTATTTTGATAGGCTGATAATTCTCTTCAATTGAAAAGATTGAAATAACGGCTTCATTTTTATAAATATTTACTTTGGGAATCTCATTAAATGTTTCCATAAAGCGTTTTGCTAACGGATGTATATGCAGCTCTTGAAGGATTGAATCAAACGTTTGTTTAAATGATTGATTTTTAATATGAAACCATATAATTTCGTCTGAAGTTGGAAGTATAAAAGACTCAGCTTTCTCTAATTTCTTCGTTTTTCTATTGTATGTAAGCATGTCTTTCCCCTTTGCATATAAAATCCATCTTTTAATTTATTATTTGTAAGGAATAAAATTTAATGCAAAGAACAAAAATCCACGCACCTTGAACAATCATAATCCGACCAGAGAGAAGGTGTTTTTTACCTTTTATTTTTATTTCTAATTGGCTGTAGACTCGTAAAGCAACAAAAACCCTATAGCTGCCTATTCGCCTTTTATTATATAAGAGTAGACGATTTTTCATATGAATTGCATTGAAACAACAAAAATAGGGCTGCCATAAAGTCAGTTTTTACTGACTTTATGGCAGCCTCCTTAATAATTTATTTTAATTCAGCTAAAACTTCTTCGATTTTTGCAAGCTCAGATTGTAAACCACCGCCGCTTGTGTACCAAAGCGGACCATCTAAGTATACAATATGTTTGTTTTTGTAAGCTGTCGTTTGTTTAATGATATCGTTTTCCATGTCAGCTTCAATGGTAGATTCGTTACCATTAGTTGCTGCTGTACGGTCAATTACGAATAATACTTGTGGATCAAATTCTAAAATTGCTTCGAAACCGAAGTTAGAACCGTGTGAAGAAGCTTCAATATCTTCAGTTACAGGTTTGAAACCATATAAGTCATAAATGTAACCAAAACGAGAGTTTGATGCAAAACCAGATAAGTTTCCTTCATTGTACATAGTAACTAATGAAGTTTCATAGTTACCAGCTAAAGCTTTGATTTCTTCAAAAGCTGAATCGTATTTAGCAAGATATTCTTTAGCCTCAGCTTCTTTACCGAACATTTTAGCTGCGGTATCTACTGAAGCTAAGAAAGAGTTCCAGTAATCGTCTTCTTGAGTACCGATGAATACTACAGGAGCAATTTCTTTTAATTCTTCATAGAATGCAGATTGGCGACCAGAGATAAAGATTACATCTGGCTCAAGTGCTGCAATATCTTCAAGTAATGGGGCTTTTAAAGTACCAATGTTTGAGTACTCATCACTTGAATATTTTTCAAGATGAGATGGTAAGCTAGTGTCTTTAGCAACCCCAACGATCCCTTCAACACCAAGTGTATCTAATGTATCTAACATACCATAATCAAACACGACGATTTTTTCTGGCATCGATTCGAATTTAACATCTTCAAAGGTAACTGTACCTTTTTCTTCACTTTCAGTTGAAGCAATTGTTGGAGATACAGTCATTGGATAAACTGGACCTTCCTCCTCTGTAGCTGCAGACGTTTCTTTTTGTTCTTCTGTTGCAGCTTCTTCGTTTGAGCCACAAGCAGCAAGCATTAATAACATAGCTAAAAGTGCAATAGCCAAATACCATTTTTTCATATGTCTTACTCTCCCTTTTATTTAAATTATTTTATTAATAATGAGAATCATTATCGTCAATACTGTCCAGTAAAATTATTTGGAAATTTTTTGAATAAAAATTGCATTCAATTACCCAAAATTGAGCATATGTAACAATTTTGCCACTTCCTAAAAAACATTACCCGGAGAAAAAGTTGCACTGATCAAACTTTTCTCCAGGATGCTCCTTTGGAATATTCAGTTGACTTACGTATGTGAATTGAAGTATACACAAATACGGCATCCATTTTGTTCTTGAATAGGAATATCCATATCGTAAATTTCGCGCAGTGCATCCGAATTAATAATCTCATGCGTTGGCCCGTTTTTCACAAGCTTACCGTTTTTCAACGCGACAATTCGATCTGAATAAACAGACGCGAAATTAATATCGTGTAATACAATGACAACGGTTTTACCAAGCTCATCTACAAGCTTACGTAAAATCTTCATGATTTGAACAGAGTGCTTCATATCTAGGTTATTTAATGGCTCATCTAGTAAGACATAGTCGGTATCTTGAGCAATGACCATCGCGATAAACGCACGTTGTTTTTGACCGCCAGATAATTCATCTAATAGTTTATCTTGCATGTCTGTTAAGTTCATATATTCAAGTGCTTGATCAACAAATTTATCATCTTCTGCAGTAAGGCGTCCTTTCGAATAAGGATAGCGCCCAAATGAAACAAGTTCACGTACCGTTAATCGAACATTAATGTAGTTTGCTTGCTTCAAAATCGAAACGCGCTTCGCAAACTCAGCTGATTTCCATTTTTCCACATTATTTTGATCAAGTAATACTTCCCCTGTATCTGAATCTAATAATCGGCTTACCATAGAAAGAAGGGTAGATTTACCGGCACCATTCGGCCCGATAAATGAGGTAATCGTCCCCGGCTCGATTGTGACAGATACGTCTTCTACAACAGGCTTTTTCCCAAATCTCTTTGTTAATCCCTTGATTTCAATCATCCTGCTGCCCTACTTTCCTTTAATAATAAGTAAATGAAGTAAATACCGCCGATAAAGTTAATAATGACACTTAAAGTTGTACGTAATTCAAAAATATGTTCAACAAGGAACTGACCGCCGACTAAGGCAATAATACCTAATAAGCTCGCACCTAAAATTAAAACAGAATGCTTATACGTAACTAAATATTGATATGAAAGATTTGCCACGATTAAGCCAAAGAACGTAATCGGACCAACTAGAGCTGTAGATGTCGCAATTAAAACCGACGATAAAATTAAAACATTCATTAACATACGGTCATAGTTGACACCAAGGTTAATCGCATTTTCACGGCCAAGTGACATAACATCCAGCTTATCCATAATGAGATAACCGTAAATAAACGCAATGATTAATATAACGATTGCAATATATAATAAGTCAGCCTTTACGTTTGTAAAGTTACCGAATAAACGCGTTTGCAGACTTAAATATTCCACTGGATCAATCAATACTTGTAAAAATGTCACAAGACTTCCTAAAAGCGTTCCTATAATCATCCCCATTAAAAGGAGTAAATAAATAGGATGCTTATCTGCACGGAATAGGAAACGATATAAAATGAGCGCAAATAATACCATTGCAAATATCGCTGCACCGAAATTTAAATATTTATTTAATACCCAAATCGACATTGACCCAGCAAAGAAGTAAATTAACGTTTGTACGACTTCGTACATCGAGTCAAGTCCCATTACAGAAGGTGTTAAGATGCGGTTATGTGTAATTGTCTGGAACACGACTGTTGAATACGCAATCGCAATTCCTGTAACAACCATTGCCGCAACACGAATCATACGTCTTGGAAAGGCGTAATCAAAACCGCCCTTTATATCATAAAATCCGTAAAGTAAAATACAAATAATTGCTAATACCGCTAAAAATATTAACTTCGTACTATTTTTTCGCATATGCTCTCCCCCTAAATAACATAACTAAGAAGATCGCACTACCGATTACTGCCACAGTTACATTAACTGGAATCTCATATGGGTGAATAACAATACGCCCAATAATGTCACATACTAACAGAAAGAAAACCCCTAATACTGCAGTATGTGGAATTGTTTTGCGTAAATTATCACCTAAATAAAGAGATACAATATTAGGCACAATTAAGCCTAAAAACGGAATAATTCCGACAGTTAGTACGACAGTTGTAGAAATAATCGCAACAAGGATAAGACCTATATTTAATACAAGCTTATAACTTAAACCTAGGTTTTTCGCAAAATCTTCTCCCATACCAGCCACTGTAAATTTATTCGCATAAAGATACGCTAAAATAACCGCTGGAATACTTACATATAATAGCTCATAGCGACCAGCAATAATGAGTGTGAAACTCCCCATTAACCAAGAAGAAATATTTTGAATAAGATCTGCTTCGTATGCAAAAAATGTCGTGATAGATGACAAAATATTTCCGTACATAATCCCGATTAACGGAACGAAAATGACATCTTTAAATTTAATACGATCGAGAATCTGCATAAAAATTAATGTTCCCACTAAAGCAAATACGAAGCTAAAAATAACTTGCTGAGTATACGAAACATTCGTAAAGAACAGCATTGAGATTAAAATACCTAGTTTTGCTGCATCTAACGTACCTGCAGTCGTTGGCGATACAAATTTATTTCGACTTAAAGACTGCATAATTAGACCCGCAATACTCATTCCAGCTCCCGCCAATATAATCGCCAATAGACGAGGCACTCGACTGATTAAGAAAGTTTGTGTCTTATCCGAATCCCAATCGAGCAAGTCACTCACCTTGATATCAATCGCACCGATAAATAGCGATATACATGACAGGACTATAGTTGCAATCATTAACATCCATAGTCTCATTTGTAATCCTCATAACGTGTTTATTCTCAGACGACAATAGAAAACGATTATCATTCTAAGTGCAAATTCATGTATATATTAAGATAAATTTTAAATCAACCCAGAATTGTTATGCTTACTTAGATAAGATAGGAAAGTAAATGAATATTTTTATTTAAAAACTTTTGATACTAGGACACCTTTACTCACAGCACTCAGTGTTCCTGCATCAGGTAAAACAAACTTATTAACCGTGGTAAGCTGCAGCTCTTTAGAATTTAAGTATTTTCATCAGTTAATGAAAGAAACCCTTTGGGATTATTCAACCACTCCGATAATATCAAGCCGCATGTTAACACATTAGTGCAATTTAGTCTTGGCTTTCCTTAGATCACTTGACTGTATACTAGTCGTATTCATCATTGGTCTTTCTATTAAAAATATCGTTTTTTCTATCAAAATATGTAAGACTGCATTCCATTGAGATTGATTATCAACTTCAATATTTAATGTAACACAAAAAATAATAAGTGAAAAGTCTTATTTTTTTAAAAATACATTTATTTACCATTTCTTTTTTCAAAAAAATGATATTTTTTTATATAAAAAAAATGAGAGGATGAAACCATTGATTTCACCTCTCATTTTACTTTTCTCTGAATGATTGCTACATTGCGTAAGTATTTAATACTTAAAGTTGGTTGATTAACCTTCTAATCGTTTCAGAGATATCTATGTTTTTTTCAGTACAGTAATTCTTAAGCCTGTTGTATGACTCTTCATCTAATCTAACATGGATAGAGTGATTATATTTTTCGGAGTCTAGCTTTTTAGGTCGTCCTCTCGTTAATTTCCTCTTGTCAATCCCATCCTTCCAAACATTTATTATCACATACCCATGCTTGGCAATCCAATGATCACAATCATTTTCCTTCCACATTTTTTGTGCATTGCTGATAAATTCCTTTTTAAATGCAGCAAGCTCATCACCTTTTAATTGTTTCATAATTGCTTTTTCCATTGCTTTATGCTCGATAAATTGCTGAAATTGTTCATATGATCTAAAAGTTAATTCTTTCATTTTCCCTCTCCTGATAAGCCATTTAGAATGTGTCTAAGATGATTTTATCAACTTTGTAGCTGTTTTGACTCATTTTTTATTTTTTTCTAACTAAAATCATATAAGAAAGAACTGCTCCTATACTTGAGATTAACATAACAACTCCCATTGGAACAGCAGTATTCTCCCCTGCTATTCCTACAAGCGGGGCCGCAATTGCACCTACTATAAAATTTGTTACGCCCAATAATGCAGATGCACTTCCTGCTACTTTTCTATTATTTTGTAAGGCAAGAGAGTTACTTGTCGTACTAACAATTCCAACACTTGAAACGGTTATAAACAATGATGGAATAATAAAGATAAGTTTTACTTGTAAGAAGATTAGTAGTAATAAAGTTGATCCCCCGACGAGAGACATTGATATGCCAACTAACAATAAGGTTTTTTCATTTATTCGACCTGCAAGTCTACCTGTTAACTGACTTGCAATCATGATCCCCAGTCCATTCATTGCGAAGATTAAACTATATGTATCTGCAGATGCACCATATACGTGTTGAATAACGAATGATGAGCCAGAAATATAAGAAAACATCGCTGCAAAAATAAATCCATTAGAAAGTACGTACCCCATAAAGTGAGAATTCGTTACAAGCTGACCAAAGGTTTTTATTGTATTTATGAAGCCGCCTGAAGAACGATTCTGTTGATCCAAGGTCTCACTTAAACCAAAAAATACAAGGAGAAATGCTATCATACCAATAATTGCCAATCCGAAAAAAATGGATTGCCATGGAAACCATCTTAATAACTGTGCACCTATAATCGGTGCTAATATCGGTGCCATCCCATTTACAAGTGCCAAAAGCGAGAAAAATTTAGTCATTTCAGATCCAGAATACAGATCACGAACAATAGCTCTTGAAATGACCATCCCTGCAGCACCTGCTAATCCTTGGATAAATCTAAGCAAAATAAATAACTCCATCGATTGACTAAATGATATAAAAATAGACGTTATCACATACAGTATCATTCCTAGTAATAAGGGCTTTCTCCGTCCATATACATCACTCAATGGGCCTGTAATAAGTTGACCTAAACATGCTCCTAATAGAAAGAAGGTAAGGCTCAATTGAACAATCGAAACTGACGTATTATACTCATCCATTAATGTAGGAAAGGATGGCAAATACATATCAATTGATAATGGACCAAATGCTGCTAGCGTCCCTAATATGAGGGCTATAAATGCTCTTCTTTTTTGCGGAACGTTTTTTCTTTGTTCAATATTCATATCGTTTCCTCTCAATCCTTTTTGTTCTACAAAAAATAGTAATCCTTTTTGGGAGTATTCACAACCTTTTCGTTTTTGGCGAATAAAAAGACTGACTACCACCATTAGAACTTCAAAATGTATGAAGCCTAAATATGATATAATCAGCCTTTATTATTCTTATATATATTTATTTTTTCAGAATCTCTTCTATTCGTACAAGTTCTTCATCTGTAAAAGAAAGATTATTTAATGTCGCAACATTTTCTTCGATTTGACTTACCTTGCTCGCACCAATTAAAGCAGAAGAAACACGTCCTTCTCGAAGAACCCAAGCTAATGCCATTTGGGCTAGATTTTGCCCTCTTTCTACGGCAAGTTCATTTAGCTTTCTGACACGATTTAATACTACATCAGTTACTCTGTTTTTATCTAAAAATGTATTAGCTTTAGCTGCTCTCGAATCAGAAGGGATACCAGAAATATATTTATTTGTTAACAATCCTTGGTCTAATGGACAAAAAGCGATCGACCCTACTCCATTTTCAAACAATACATCCTGCAAGCCATCCTCGATCCAACGATTAAACATTGAATATCTCGGTTGATGAATAAGCAATGGTGTGCCAAGATCATTTAATATCTTCACCGCTTGGGCTGTTTGCTCTGCATCATAGTTAGAAACTCCAACATACAATGCTTTACCTTGACGTACAATTTGATCAAGAGCGCCCATTGTCTCTTCTAATGGTGTGTTTGGATCAGGGCGATGGGAATAAAACACATCAACATAATCTAAACCCATTCGTCTCAAACTTTGATCAAGACTTGCAATTAAGTATTTTTTTGAACCCCAGTCACCATATGGTCCATCCCACATATGATAACCAGCCTTTGTTGAGATGACCATTTCATCCCTATAAGGAGCAAAATCTGTTTTTAACATTCTTCCAAACATCTCTTCTGCGCTTCCTGGCGGAGGACCATAGTTATTAGCTAAGTCAAAATGAGTGATTCCTAAATCGAATGCTCTACGGAGCATTGCTCTTCCATTCTCATATGTATCAACTCCACCAAAGTTATGCCATAATCCTAATGAAATAGCCGGTAATAACAAGCCTGAATTTCCAACTCGATTATAAGTCATGTTACTATAACGATTATCATTTGCACTATATGCCATTATGTAACCCCTTTCACACTAACAATCTTTTTATATTCTAACTTAATCAATCATTTTTTCATATTAATATATCTTATTAAAACCATTTTCATGAGAGGAACAATTAGCCCTGCTCACTCTTTTGAGCATGGGCCTTTGTTTAATTCTTATTCTCTTGTTCTCTTAAATAATATATGACAGATTGATAATCGCCGCCGCGTTTAGCGATATTCCGATTCGATCCATTAAATTCAGTTGGCAATGATAAACCACGAAACATTAATTCGTCTCCATAGAAGGATTCTTCTTTTCCATCAATATTGTAAAACATCTTCTCATCTAATCCTTTAAGGATGACAACTTGCTCCTTCTTTGGATTTGGTGTCGCCAAAACTTTATACCATCCAACCAAAGCTTCTTTTTTATTCTTAGAAACGATCATCCAAGCTGTTTCATTGTTTTCAAAAGGGCTGAGAAGTCGATAAAAATCTCCATCTCGAATTAAACTTCGGTGTTTTCTATAAAAATTTATTTGTTCTTTAATGACATTTTTCTCAACATCACTTAATTCAAGAGGATTAAGTTCATAACCAAATGTTCCAAAATAGGCTGTGTTGGCTCTTGTGTCGATTGGAGTATTTCGTAATGTTTGGTGATTAGGTATAGCTGAAACATGTGATCCCATACTATATATTGGGTAAACCATCGAAGTACCATATTGAATCTTTAATCGTTCAACAGCATCAGTATCATCACTAGTCCAAGCTTGTGGTGCATAATAGAACATTCCAGGATCAAATCGTCCACCACCACCTGCACACGACTCAAACAATACATTTGGAAATTCATTCACAAGCTTTTCATATAGGGAATAGACACCCAATATATATCGATGAAAAAACTCTCCTTGCCGATCCGTGCTTAGAGCTGCTGAATAAGCGTCAGTTATATTACGATTCATATCCCATTTGATGTAGGAAAGTCCTGTCTTTCGAATAATATCCGCCATTTTGTCATAAAGATATTGAACGATTTCATTCCTTGAAAAATCTAATACAAGCTGATTACGTCCAAACGTCAAATGCTCTCCCTGTCTCCCTACAATCCAATCAGGATGTTCTAAATACAACTGACTGTTTTGATTGACCATTTCCGGTTCAAACCATAGACCGAATTTCAATCCAAGGCTATTCAGCTTTTTTCCCAATGATGTTAAGCCATTTGGCAGCTTTTGTTCATTTTCAAACCAATCACCTAGTGAAGATGTATCATCATTTCTTTCGCCAAACCACCCATCATCCAATACAAATAATTCAATACCTAACTCTTTCGCACTTTTTGCAATAGATACAAGTTTATCTTCATCAAAATCAAAATAAGTTGCTTCCCAATTATTAATTAAGATCGGTCTATCTTCTGTTTTCCATGGATCTCGCAGTAAATGATTACGATAAAGATCATGGAAAGTTTGACTCATTCCGTTTAATCCATTCCATGAATAAACCATAACGACTTCTGGAGATTGGAAGCTTTCCCCTTCCATTAGCTTCCATCTAAACTGATGGGGGTGAATTCCCATCATAACTCTTGTTGCTTGATAATGATCGACTTGCACTTGAGCCAAGAAGTTACTACTATATACAAAATTAAATCCATAGACCTCATTCTCATGTTCAGTTGTTTCGTTTCTCTTTAATGCAATAAACGGGTTATCATGATGTGAACTTGCCCCTCTTATACTTGAAATCGAGTGTGTTCCTTGGACAAGCTGCCTTTCTTTAATATGCCTTTCTCTAGACCAAGTACCCGATAAATGGATCATCGTAAAAGCATCATCAGGAAAATCTATGGAAGCACTCATTATTTTTCGAATATAAAAATCGTTATTTCCTATATTCTCTATCTTTGTATTTCTCGTTATGACAGGATCGTTATGATAAATCGTATAAACTAATAATAGATTCGCTCCAACCTTTTCATCTAATAATTTAATCGTTAGTGTCGTAGCTTCATCTTTATCAGCATATGTTGCAGGAAGTCCATTAAGTTTTGGTTTACCATTAGATATTTCATATCCCTGATATTTAAACTCGTTTCCAAGTCTCCCATCATTTGTTTCAATTTCTATTGCTGCATCGCGAAAATCCCCTTTTCCAGCAACAGGATATTCCTGTCTAATCGTTTCTAACGTGAAAGCTGGATCATCAAGATCGTAATGACAGCTTGCCGGTGTTGGTACATCTTTCACATGTAAATGCGAGAAGTCTTCCCGGTGTCGAAGAGCTCTCCCGAAGTAAAGTTGACCTAACCCCCCATTTTTAAGGACATGAAAAATATAGCTTATCTTTCCATTCGTTAAATGAAATTGATTTCTTTGATCATTCACATAGATATACATGTATATTTAACTCCTTTACTTATAAAAAAATAAAATAGGAAAGAGCTTGTAAGTTTCAAGCTCTTTAACTACTCCATATCCTTTTTTCATTTTCCACTTATATCCGTTGAATCATAAATTCAAATTCCATATCGTTATCAGCATTAATAAGGTGTTCATCGTGAACCGGAGCTCCCCAACTATCATCACCGCCAACGCCCATTTGCCTGCCTGCAACTGTAACAACAGTATAATGTACATTAGGTAGTTCATAATGATGTTGGGCATTTTCAAGCTCGAAAGCTGTATATGGTGAAATTGTACATTCAAATGGATCGGCAACAGCTGAAATTTTTATTCCGTTACCACCTTTGCTAATCAGGCTTACTCTTCTTACGCCTGTTCGGTTACCTGATTCTTGCGGCTTGACGTATCCTGACACATTATCGGATACTTGGTTTTTAAAAATACCTAATCTTGCCCCCATTGACCGATCAGAATAATTCTCTTCTGGACCCATCGCAAACCATTCAAGTTGATCATACTTTGCTGGAATCTTGAATGATACTGCAAAAATCGGCATTTGAGGAAGACCTTCCGCTCCATGATAAACAGATTTGACACGTATATTTCCATCTGGGTAAACAAAATATTTTATTGTCACCACTACATCATTGCTAATTGAAAATTTATAAGTAAAAGCAACACTAACAAACTCTTTCTCTTCCAAAACATCAATTCCAACACATTTGCGTGCAAGGCTTGCAGCAAACCAGCAACCAGAATGGAAATCCTGTGAATAGCCCCTGTCATTATCTGTAGTAGCCCTCCAAAATAAAGGTACAGGAGGATTCTCAATCATTTCTCTTCCCGCATAGTTTAAGGAAGTAAGGCTTCCTGCCTGCTTGGAGAACATGACGGTGAAATCCCTGCCATGTATGCCAATGTTTACATCACCTTTTACAACACGTAAATCACCTATAGATTTGTCTGCTTCTGTCTTTTTATCGCTTCTCTTAAACACATACTGTCCAAAAGCAACCTCATACCCTTCTTTTGCCCAAAGCATATTCTCCTTAAGCTTAAAAGAAACGTGTATGCAATACTCGCCCGCATCTTGTATCAAATGACTCGGAATATCAAATTCTACTCTATCCTTACTTAACGGCCCTACATTAAGAGTAAGCTTGTTTTGATAGAGGTTCTTTCCATCCAAGAAAAGGGTATATTTCAATACATAATCAGATGTATCAGTGAAAAGATTTTCATTTGTAATTGATACACCTGATCGATCAGCGTTAAGCTTAACGTTTTGGTATAAAAACTTAACTTCTTGCATCTTAGGGGATAATTCTCGATTTGCATATACTATGCCATTTGTACAAAATCCATAGTCTGTTGGACGATCGCCAAAATCGCCCCCGTAGGCTAAATATTCCACCCCAAATCGGTCTTTCTTCATAATTGATTGATCAATATAATCCCAAATGAAGCCGCCTTGATACATTGGAAATTTCGTCTCTAGATCTGTGTATTTATACATTCCGCCTAGTGAATTACCCATTGCATGCATATATTCACAGCTAATATACGGTTTTTCTGGATTTTCCGTTAAATATTTTTCAATATCTACCGGTTTTGCATACATGCGGCTTTCCATATCGCTTGTATCATTATATTCACGGTTATGGAATACACCCTCATAATGGACGAGACGGCTTGAATCAACTGATTTGAAGTATCGCGTCACATTTAGAATCACCTCACCAGCATATGATTCATTCCCACATGACCATATAAGGATAGAAGGGTGATTTTTGTCCCTTTCAAACATCGATATTGCTCGATCCAATACTATGTTCTGCCATTCCGGCTTATTTCCGGGGATATTCCATGAAGGTTCAACTGCCCCCATCTTTTGCCACGAACCATGAGTCTCCAAATTCATTTCATCAATAACATAAATCCCATATTCATCACATAACTCATACCAATAGCTTTGATTCGGGTAATGAGAAGTACGTACTGCGTTAATATTATGACGCTTCAATGTTTTGATATCCCACAGCATATCTTCCTTGGTAATCGATCGACCAGTCCGGCAATTAAATTCATGGCGATTCACACCTTTAAAAACAATACGTTTTCCATTTATCTTCATAATCTTGTCTACAAGTTCAAACCTTCTAAAGCCGACTTTCTGTGGAATGACTTCTATTAAATTACCTGAATCGTTATATAGTTGAATGTAGAGCTTATATAAGTAAGGATGTTCAGCGCTCCATAGCTCCGGATTATCTACTACCATAGAAAGGGAACAGTCATTCTCTCCCAAGTTATCTTTTTCAGTTGCTATTAACCTATTATTTGCATCGTATAATTCTGCAATGACCTTTGAATTCTTTGGTGTAGAAGATAGGAATTTAAGATCCGCTTTAAGTGAACCGATCGAAAAAGATGAATCTAATTCTGCATGTATATGAACATCATAAGCATGAATTTCAGGGACAGTGTATAGATATACATCCCGAAAAATCCCAGAGAATCGCCAGAAATCCTGGTCTTCAAGCCAACTACCTGTACTACGTTGGTATACCTCAACAGCTAGCTTATTTTCTCCATCATTTAGAAAAGGTGTAAGCTCAAATTCGGATGGTGTGAAGCTATCTTCACTGTAACCAACAAATTCACCATTTAACCACACAAAGAACGCAGACTCTACACCTTGAAATGAAATATAAACAGGTTTATTTTTCATCTTGTTCGGTACATGAAAAAACTTTACATAGCTGCCTACCGGATTATGGTCTGTCGGAATTTCGGGAGGACGGATATCATTATGACCGTCCCATGGATACATTGTATTTACATATTGCGGTTGTCCATAACCTTGTAATTGAATATGTCCCGGTACAGTAATATCGCCCCATCCTGCACATTCAAAGTCAACTTGGTAAAAATGTTCTGGACGGTTATTCGGATTAATTGCATAGTTAAATTTCCAGTTTCCGTTCAAGTCATGTCTCATATTCATAGGATTGGCATTTCTTGCCTCATCTATTGAGTCATAGTACAGATGATCGGAATGTGCTTGAAGTCGATTTACTGCAAACACATTCACATCTGTAAGCCAATTAATATCTGGAGTTTTTGCCATTATTGTCATGCATCCTTTCTATAGCAATCTTGTAACACTATTTAACAGAACCCATCATGCCTGCAACGAAATGCTTTTGCATAATAAAGAATATAAGTGCCGCAGGTAAAGTTGCTATTACAATCGCTGTCATAATGATCCCGAAATCCGGAGAATAACTTGATCCAAGATTTGAGATAAGCAATGGTATCGTTTGATTCTCTGGAGATTGCAAGACAACAAGCGGCCATAAATAATTATTCCAACTAGCCATAAACGTAATAATGGCAGCAGCTGCATACGTTGTTTTCATTGTAGGAACATAAATTCTAAAGAAAACACCTAATTCACTTAACCCATCTATTCTACCTGCCTCTAGAATGTCTTTCGGGAACATCTTTGTACTTTGTCTAAAGAAAAAAATGAGAAATGCTGTTGTAACTGACGGTAGAACAGCTGCAGTTAGTGTATCGATTCCAAAAAAGGGTACTGTTTGTGATATAGTCCCAAATAAACGGAATAGTGGTACCATTAATGCTGCAAAAGGAATCATCATCGAAATGAGTAAAATATTGAAAACGATATCCTTTGACTTGCTTTTATAGATTTCAAATCCATAGCCTGCTAAAGATGCTATTAATAATGAAAGAATCGTTGTAGTAATGGAAATCTTTGCTGAATTCATTAATGCAGGAATTAGATTTACCGTCTCTATGAGATTGTTAAAGTTTTCCACAAAGTGGCTTCCTGGTAATAATTTACCCTTTGTGACGTCTACTGATTTGTTCGTTGCACTAACAATCATCCATAAAAATGGAAAAACGGAGATGATGGTAGCCAAAGTTAAAACAATATAACTTACAACTCGTTTAAGGTTACTCATTTCTTATCACCTGCCACTTTAAACTGAATAATTGAGAAGATAACAATCATTATGACAATAGCGTATGAGACTGTAGCCGCATAGCCAAAGTCAGGTGTATATTTGAAGGAGAGATTATAAATATATTGTGAAATCGTAATTGTCGAGTTCCCCGGTCCACCTTGTGTAATATTCATTACTTCGTCAAACAGCTGAAGAGTTCCAATTGTTGACGTTATTGAAGTGAATAAAATGATTGGCTTTAACATAGGAATCGTAATTTTAAAGAATTGCTGAAATGCTGATGCTCCATCCATTTTTGCTGCTTCGTATATGGAATGATCGATATTTTGCAGGGATGATAGATAAAAAATCATATTATAACCTGTCCAACGCCAAGTGATTGCCACAATAATGGCTATTTTTGCCCAGAAAGGATCTGTAAGCCACTGAATTGGTTCTGTAATAAGATTTACTTTTAGTAACATCATGTTAATCAAGCCATCTGCACCAAACAAATACTTAAAAATGACCGAATATGCCACAAGCGATGTGACACATGGTAAAAATATTGCGGTACGAAAAAACCCTTTAAATCTTAGTTTTGGATTATTTAATAAAACAGATAAAAACAAGGCTAGTAAAATCATAACCGGCACTTGAACGATAAGATAAACCACTGTGTTTTTTACAGCAGCAATGAACGTTGGGTCTTGAAATAAACGAAGATAATTATCGAATCCGTTAAAAGTCAAATTCGTTCCAGTACCTGATTGAAAGGACATAATTAACGCCTGAATCATCGGGTAAAAATAAAATAAGCAAATCATCAATGTTGCGACTATAACAAAAGACCAACCAATTACAACATTTTTCAAACGATTATTTTTAATGAATTTTGCTGTTTGGATGTTCGGATTTGTTTTTGCTGTAATCAATTCAGTTCAACTCCTAACCATCTAAATAAAGCGAGACTTATCATACTTAGTACGCCACTGCCTGTGGCTTTCATCTAACTTGCAAGTTTTGTCATCTGTCGGTCATGTGCGATCAATTATCTTCACCATGCTTCTTTGTCTGACGGAAACTAAGCTAGATGGATGTTACTGCCCGTTAATGTGAATAAAAACACCTCGGAGCTTCTCACCTGATGCATTTAATAGCTCCGTTTTTGAGAGTCCCGAGGCTTTAATCTCTTAGTATATTCATCTAAATATAGTAAGAGTAATAGCTTGGTAATTATTTTATTTGTGCTTCTGCTTGCTTTTGAGCATCTTCTAATACTTTGTCAATCTCTTTGCCACTAAGGTAATTTTGCATTTCAACAACTAAGATGTCTTCAATTGCATAAGTATGCAAGCCATAGTTTACTTGAGGGATCTGTTCAGTCCATGCTGAGAAGTCAGAAATAATTTTTTGGCCTCCAAAGAATTCATCAGCAGCTATATATGCTTCACCTTTTGCAGCTGGTGTATAGCTTCCAATTGCACCAATCTCAGTCACAAGATCCTGATACAGGTCAGCATTTGACCCAAATGTTTTTGCCAGGAAATCAACAGCATTTTCTTTACCTGGAACATCAAGAACATACCATGAGCTACCGCCTAAGTTTGATGCATTTACAGAACCTTCGATACCAGGAAGCTTAGGAAATGGCACAACTGCCCACTTTCCAGATTGAGATGCTTCAGCCTTTATAGAAGGTGTAATCCAGTTACCTGTTGGAACTGAAGTAACTTCTCCACTATTAAACGCTGCTAAGAATTGACTCCAGTCAGACACTGGTGACACGATATCTGCATCTAAAATCTCTTTGTATACTTCGAATGCTTTCTTAAGAGACTCATTACCGGCTAAGTTAGGTGTAACTCCGTCTTCCTTCAAATACCATGAACCACTAGACTGTATCATCATACGAATTTGCCCAAGGTCATTCGGGTCAAGTGTTAACATTTGTTTACCTGTCACTTCTTTTACTTTTTTACCAATTTCAATGTACTTTTCCCAATCAATATTTTTCAAATCATCAACTGTATAACCAGCTTCTTCTAAATAATCCGTTCTAACGTATAAACCAGTTACTCCGGTATCGAACGGAAGCCCATAATTCTTTCCATCTACACTAGTTGGAGCAATTTTATATTGAGCAAAATCTTCAGTATTAAATGCATCTGTTAACTCATGGAATGAGTCAGGATAAGCTTGAAGAAAACTTTGAGCACGATAATCTTCAATCAAAACGATGTTTGGTAATCCCTTTGTCGTTCCTGAGCTTAAGCTAGTATTTAGCTTCTGAATGATATCATCTTGAGCATTTTCTATAATCTTTATATCAACTTCTGAATTTTCCCCTTGATAAGCTTCTTTAGCCAATTCCATCGCTTTAATATTAAAGTTTGGATCCCAAGCCCAGACTGTTATTTCGTTTGAATCTGCTGTTTCTGCTGATTGTTTTTCTTTTGATCCAGCAGAACATGCAGTTAACAAAAATATACTAACTAAAAATAAGACAAATACTTTCTTCATCGTAATCCCCCTCATTTATATTTACCTCTCTGTAAGCGCTGTCTATCTTACAAAGATAATGTTAGCATCTGATTGGGGCTTCCTGTTAGGAAGATATTTTTCTAAATTTGTTTTTTCTTTGTGTCTTGAATACGCTTTCTTTTTTCTGGATTTGTACTTTCTTTAGAAATTAGAAAAATTTTTTCTAGCGTTAACACGGTATTGTGATTCTAATTTTTGTACCCTTTCCAAGTTCGCTCGATATTTCCACTCCATACTCCTCACCGTAGATTAGCTGGATTCGTTCATGAACATTACGGACACCAATTCCTGTGAAATGCTGTTGTTTCCGGTTTGTATTTGGTAGATGATCACCTAATACAGATTTCATTCCATCGCCGTTGTCAAATACTTCACAAATCAATGTATCTTTTTCGTTCCAAACAAGTACATTTATACACCCCTCTGCTTTACGGTTAAATGCATGAAAGAATGAATTTTCGATAAAAGGTTGCAGGATCAGTTTAGGTATGTGATATTCCATGCAATCTGGTGCAATGAAATAATTCACTTTAATCCGATCTCCATAGCGTTTTTGATTAATTAACACATAATTTTTTAAATTATCAATTTCCTGTTTAACAGAAATGGTTTCGCTGCCATTTCCAATTGTATTCTGCAGCAAAGAAATCAACGAATTTATTGTTTCATCAGCCTCTTCTTTGCCTCCTTGTTGAACCAAGAATTTTATAGAAGTAAGAGTGTTGTATAAAAAATGAGGATTTATTTGTTGTTGTAATGCAGCAAGTTCGGCATTGCGTTTTTGTTTTTGGGATAACACGAGCTTCTCCACATAATCATGGAGTTCATCAAGCATTGAGTTAAAGGCTTTTCCGATTTGCCTTGTTTCATATGTTCCTGATACAGATACATATTGATCAAAATCATATTTGGAAGCATTCGCAATCTGCTTTACTAATCTCGATAACGAATTCGTCAATCTTCTTGAGATAAAAAAAACAATAATAAGCGCTATAATAACGATTCCCATCGAAATCATGAAAATAGCCTTCTTATCTATTAAGTCACCAATTGCAGTCTTCTTATCAATCAAATTAAACAAATACATATCAAAAGACGGAAGATACTCTACAAATATAATCTGTTCCTGTCCCATGAATTTTCCAGTAAGGTAATTATTTGAATCCTCTTTCCTTTCTTTCGCATAGCTCAATAGTTCTTCTGCTTTTTGACCGATTAACTTCGTCTGGTTACTTGATACGATGACTCCAGATTTGTCTAGTACAAAAACATTATTACCAGGACTTGTATAGCTGTTATAAAACTTTCTAAATTCCTTTTCTTGAATGGCAAAATACATGGCGCCATATACATTACCTGAAATTCGTTCCATTAACGCCTTTGATGCGACAATAAACTGTTCATCCTCTGTCGTTTCCCCAAGATCTTGACGAAAGTCATATTGATACATAAGCCGCTTAGGTTCTTTAAGCGTATGTCGCGTAATATCATTGCCTCTTAACTCCTGATCCGTAATTGGCCAGTACGTTCTATTTGTAGAGTAGCTTATCCCATTAATTCCAGTAACAATAATTCCTATTTCATATGCATCCACATTCGATTTTACGCGCTTCATTTGCTGTTTTATATTAAAATAAGCGTTCATTTTCTCCCTATTGGATTGTTCCTCAGTAAGAATATTCTTTATTGTTCCACTTTGCAAAAGATTATTTGAGGCAATGACAACAGAATAATGAAATGATTCAAAACGGTCTATAATTTGATTCATAACTTTTGCGTTTGTGATACTAAATTTATCGATAAAGAATCGCTCAGACATCCGAAAGGTTGTCCAGGTGATAATAACTGAAACAGTTATGATACTAATAACTGTTATAAGAAACATAATGATGAATAATCCATTATGCTTAAAGTGATCCTGTAAAAATTTCATAATCTATCACATCGCTTAATTCATATATTTTTTCTTCTATATTGACTAGGGGACAACCCCTTTATTTTCTTAAAAACTTTACAAAAATAACTGTGATCAGAATATCCAACAATCTCGCTTATTTTAGAGATTGTTATTGTGTCATTAATTAGTAATTTAGAAGCTTCTTCGATGCGGATTTTATTTAAATATTCAATGAACCCTTCATTATTATGAGTAGCAAAGTAATTTGATAAATAAGAAGGATTAAAATGAAAATGCTTTGCAACACCTGTAAGGCTGAGCGGTTCTGCAAAATGTTCATCAATATATTGCAGGATCATCTTTATATTCGAATTGTCTAAATGGCTGCGGTTAGATAAAATACATTTTTTTGACTCTTCTATAAAAAGGTTTAATAGTTTGACTGCTTCATCAGCAGTACTAGATTCCTCAATAGAATTAAAATAGATATACCTAGCATCTTCTAATTCTTTTACTTCATAACCTAAGTTACTAAGAAGAATGGTGATATTAAAAATAATGTTTCCAAAAAAAGATTTATATTCAAAAATATCTGTCGTAAAACACCCTGATAATTCAGTAACATGATCCACTAAATAACTAAATGCAGAATCAAAACGTTTATGCATAAATTCATTCGTAAATCGATCCAAATTAAAAGGGGAACATTTAGGAGAATCCTTTGGCAAAGCTTGTTGGGTCAATATTTGTTGATTTGGCAAATAATAAAGGTATTGCAGCAATTTTTTTAAACTTTCTTTGTAGACCATTCCTACTTTGGAAAAATCCGTGAATTCTTCACTAAGTACAAATCCAATGTAAGGCTCCGAATCTGAAATTTGATTGGCAAGATCAATGACTAGCGGAATTTGATCTTTATTTATATTAATAAGGAAGACATTTACACTTTGTTCAGCAGTAAAAGAATAGTGGACAACATGATCTAAGTTTTTCTCGATTGCTTTTGTGATATTCTTGTTTATATTAGCTACATATTCTACGTTTCCTTTAGAAGGATGACGCTTATAATCAACCCCTAATAAACAGAAATATCTATTTGGGAAGGCTTTCAAAATTAACTCTGAATGATCGTCTGCATCATAACCTGATATGAGCTTTTCAATGATTTGTCCAACAGTTAAAGTGTTTTCTAACTCCTTATTAACCAATTGTATTGAAGGAATTCTACTTGCTGCAGTTCTTAATACTTTTAACAGCCCCTGAGCATTAAGCTTCGGCTTTAATATATAATCAACAGCACCACTTTGAAAGGTAGAGCGAACATAGTCAAACTCTCCAAAACTACTTAGTATAATGATTTCAATATGAGGATATTTCGTTTTTACAATTCTCGTTAATTCTTCCCCATCCATGATTGGCATGACAATATCTGTGAGAATAATATGCGGGCTTGTTAATTCAATTAATTCCAGTGCTTCTTGACCATTTGATGCTTCGCCTACAATTTGAAAACCTTCTTGCTCCCAATTTATATAATGCTTAATTCCTTGTCTAATTAATATTTCATCGTCTACAATGATCGTTCTGCAAAGTTCCCCAGCCTTCAACGCTATCCCTCCAATAGATTTAATGAATGTACAAATATCTTTATATTATCCATCTCAAAGCGGGAAAAGTCTTTAGATCAAATAACTACATGTACAAAGTAATTAGAAGTATTTTATCATTTTATTTTAATCTTTGTTGCCTTTTCTTTAATTGGAAAAAAGATAGAAACAAATCAAGTACACCCTTGTTCTGAAATTCACCTTTTCAATAATGAAAAAAGCCTATTTTGATTAAAAATCAAATAGGCATGTATTGTTTTTTGATTTACTCTATTCCATCAGACTCTTTCTTTTCTAGTACTTTTACTCTTAATTGCAAAATTCGTTTATCATCCATTTCTTCAACAGAAAAGCGAATGTTTTCAAATTCAATTTCAGGTTTTTCAATCTCATTAGGAATATATCCTAACTGTCCAATAACAAAGCCACTTATCGTATCATAATCCTCTGATGGGAACTCGATCTTTAATAAATCTTCAACAACATATAAATTTGTTGTTCCAGGTATCAAATACGTATGTTGATCAAGCATGGTAATCTCTTCGTCATCTATTTCACGATCATCATACTCGTCGAAAATATTTCCAACAATTTCTTCAATGACATCCTCAATTGTTACGACTCCATCTGTTCCACCGTATTCATCAATCGCAATCGCCATATGAATATTATACATTTGCATCTGTTTAAACAATTCATCTATTCGTTTAGATTCCAAAACAAAATATGGATCTCTAAGCAATTCCTTTAAGTGAAAATTATTTTCTTCACAGTTTTCTATAAATTGTATTAAATCTTTTACATGCAGGATTCCAACAATATGATCTATATCACCTTCATACACAGGAAATCTTGTGTATTTTTCGACATTCACTAATCGTACTGTTTCTATTAAGCCATAGTTAAGTGGGATTGCAATGATATTTGTCCGATGTGTCATAATATCAGATACTGTTTTATTATCCAATTCAAAAATATTATTGATCATTACTTTTTCTGCTTCCTGAATTGTACCTCTTTCCTTCCCGACATCAACCATCATCCTAATTTCTTCTTCTGTTACATTTTCATCTTCAGCATCTGGATCAACACCGAATAGTCTGACAATAAAGTTCATTGAGATCGTTAATAATTTTACAAAAGGAGATGAAATTTTGGATAGAAACGTCAGAGGTAAAACCGCAAAGTTTGAAATTGGTTCTGCCTTTTGCAATGCAAGCCGCTTTGGTACAAGCTCACCTAAAACCAAAGTAAAGTAAGAAAGAACAAGGGTTATCACAATAACGGATATTGTCCCGAGAACTTCTTTGGAAACAGGAACTCCCCATTCATACAACAATTCAGCTAATCTTCCGGCAAAGCTTTCGGCAGCAAACGCACTTGCTAAGAATCCAGCTAATGTAATACCAATTTGAATAGTAGCAAGAAAGCGGCTTGGTTCAGATAAGAGACTATGCAGCAATTTTGCTTTTTTATCTCCACTTTCAGCCAGGAGTTTTACTTTATTATCATTTAATGAAATCAATGCAATCTCTGATGCAGCAAAAAATGCATTGACGATGATAAGAACGATTAGAATGAATATTTCAATTGCCAATAACACCAACCTCCGGATCGAGCAATTACGTTTTAGCATACCCAGTACGATAAGCTTATTCTCCTTCTTAGTGTTTAAAATTACCTAATAAAAAACCCCACCAATACTTGGTAAGGGCTAAGATTATTTATTACGCGTACAACTTATCGTCTTCTTCTTTTTTGAAGAAACTTTTCATCGCTTGGAAAACATCTGTCTTTTGTTTGAGGATATAGTAGCGGAAATTCTCATCATTGATATTTTTATATGCGGACATTAAGGTTGAGTGTCGGTTATACTGATTGACTTCACCATAGCCAAAAATATTTGATACCTTCATAAGTTCACCGACTAGTTTTACACATCTTGCATTGTCAGAAGTTAAATTATCACCATCTGAAAAATGGAATGGGTAGATATTAAAGCGTGTCGGATTATATTTTTCCTCGATGACTTCAAGTGCCTTGCGATAGGCTGACGAACAAATAGTCCCACCACTTTCACCTTTTGAAAAGAAATCCTCTTCAGTGACAATTTTTGCTTCAGTATGATGTGCAATAAATTCGATTTCAACTTTCTCGTATTTCGTGCGAAGAAATCTTGTCATCCAGAAGAAAAAGCTTCGCGCCATATATTTTTCCCAAAGGCCCATACTACCACTTGTATCCATCATGGCTATCACGACTGCCTTTGATTCAGGCTTTACAACTTCATTCCAAGTTTTATATTTTAGATCTTCAGGAAAAATTGGGTGAAAACTATTTTTCCCAGACATCGCATTGCGTTTGTAAGCAGATAGCATTGTGCGTTTCTTATCAATATTCCCCATTAATCCAGTACGTCTAATATCATTAAATTCAATATTTTCAATAACAATTTCGTCTCGTTCTTTTTGCTTTAAATTTGGTAGTTCCAGTTCTTTAAATAGTGCTGCTTCAAGTTCAATAATCGAGACTTCCGCCTCGTAATAATCCTCTCCAGCTTGGTCTCCTGCTCCTTGACCCTTCCCAGGTCCTTTTGCATCAGCTTGTGAACCATCTCTTGCTACAACATCACCTACCTTGCTATCTCCATCTCCTTGGCCAACATGCTTATTTTTATCATAGTTATAACGAATTCTGTATTCGTCCAGTGAACGAATAGGGATCTTCACAACGTCCTTGCCATTTGACATTACGATGCTTTCTTCAGTAATTAAGTCTGGAAGGTTGTTGCGAATAGCTTCTTGAACTTTTTCTTGATGGCGCATTTGATCATCTTGGCCTTTACGATGGAGGGTCCAATCTTCTTGTGAGATAACAAAATTTTGTTCTTCTTGACCTGACATTTTACAATTCCCCCTCCAATAAATAATATTTTTCAAAAATTGTCACAATACATGAATTTTTCGCATACATTAACGTGGATAAATCATTTTAACGCCCAATTTGTCTCCTATATAAATGGATTACTCTATCCTATGCGGCAACTTTGATTTATTGACAAAAAATTTAGAAAATATGCGTAGACATTTTAAAATGAGACAAGTCCCTACTAAAGAAGAAACATTCTTTTCCAAAGACATAAATATAGGTGAAAACAAACAAAGCTGACAATTAATTAGTTGTCAGCCACAAATGTCAAAACTTACTTTACTCCCTCATCAACGGGCAGTATTTTCTCCACCTCTTAGTCTTAAGTTATTCTATAAGTGAAAAATTAGATAGGTAACTGTCCGTAAATGTCCGATTAGTCTCGCTAGCCATCAGTGGATAATGCCACACTGATGGCAGTCCCCGCTTTCCTCCACATTAACGGGCAGTATTTTCTCCACCCCTTGTTTACGTTATTCTATAAGCGAAAAAATAAGATAAGTAACTGCCCGTAAATGTCCGATTAGTCTCGCTAGCCATCAGTGGATAATGCCCCCACTGATGGCAGTCTCGCTTTTCCCCACATTAACGGGCAGTATTTTCTCCACCTCTTGTTTACGTGATTCTTTAAGTGAAAAAAATAAGATTGGTCACTGCCCGTAAATGTCCGATAAGTCTCGCTAGCCATCAGTGGATAATGCCCCCACTGATGGCAGTCTCGCTTTACCTATTTAATAAGCTTCCAACATATCGCAGTAGATCATTTGCTGATGTTGAGTTATAGCCGTGTTCATCGATTAATCTTGCTACTACTTCATTGATTTTCTTAAGCTGCTGTTCATCAGGGGTTTTAGATGAAGTTGTGATTTTTACAACATCTTTTAAATCGGCAAATAATTTCTTCTGGATTGCTTCACGTAAACGTTCATGGGAATTGTAATCGAATCTCTTTCCTTTTCTGGCAAAGGCTGAAATTCGGATCAATATTTCTTCACGAAACGCTTTTTTCGCATTTTCAGAAATACCTATTTGTTCTTCAATTGATCTCATTAACTTTTCATCAGGATTCATTTCTTCACCTGTTAATGGATCACGAAGCTTATTTTTATTGCAATATGCTTCAACATTGTCTAAATAATTATCCATTAGTGTCTTAGCTGATTCTTCATAAGAGTAGACAAACGCTTTTTGCACTTCTTTTTTCGCCATATCATCATAAAGTTTACGTGCTACAGATATGAAATTTAAATATTTTTCTCGATCCTCATTTGAAATAGAGGCATGTTGATCAAGTCCTTCTTTAAGAGCACGTAAAACATCAAGTGCATTAATTGATGGTATTTCTTTACGAATAATTGTTGAGGAGATACGGTTTATGACATAACGCGGGTCTATACCGGACATCCCTTCATCATTATATTCCTTACGGAGTTCATTAACATCCACCGAATTAAAGCCTTCAACACTTTCTCCATCATATAATCTCATTTTCTTGACGAGATCAATATCTCCTCGCTTCGGTTCTTTTAAACGAGTTAAGATTGTAAACATCGCAGCTACCTTTAATGTGTGTGGCGCAATGTGAACATCTGATACATCACTTTCTTTGATCATTTTTTCATAAATTCGTTCCTCTTCCGTTACTTTTAAGTTATAAGGAACAGGCATGACAATAATACGGGAATGGAGAGCTTCATTCTTTTTATTAGAAATAAACGAACGATATTCTGTTTCATTTGTATGTGCGACAATCAATTCATCTGCCGAGATTAAAGCAAAACGACCTGCTTTAAAATTCCCTTCTTGAGTTAAAGAAAGTAAATGCCATAAAAATTTCTCGTCACATTTTAGCATCTCTTGGAATTCCATCATTCCTCGGTTTGCTTTGTTTAATTCACCGTCAAAACGATATGCACGAGGATCAGATTCAGACCCATATTCTGCAATCGTTGAAAAATCAATGCTGCCAGTTAAATCTGCAATATCCTGTGATTTCGGATCAGACGGACTGAATGTTCCAATCCCTGTACGCTTATCTTCTGACAGGAAGACACGTTCAACCCTTACATCTTCAATTCTTCCACCATATTCCTCCTCTAAGCGCATAACATTTAACGGAGAAAGATTCCCTTCGATACGGATACCATATTCATCATAAAAATCTCCTCTTAGATGATGTGGAATAAGGTGCAAAGGATCTTCATGCATCGGGCATCCTTTAATCGCGTAAACTGCACCTCTATCTGTTAAAGAGTAGGCTTCTAATCCTCTTTTAAGCATTGTTACAAGTGTAGATTTACCTCCACTTACCGGACCCATTAATAATAGAATCCGTTTTCGAACATCTAATCGTTTTGCAGCAGGATGAAAATATTCTTCAACTAACCGTTCAAGAGCATCTTCTAAACCATACAGCTGGTGATCAAAGAACTTATATTTTCGTTTGCCATCAACTTCTTCGATCCCACCATCTTTAATCATATTGTAAACCCTGGAATGAGCCGATTGTGCAACCCAAGGCTTTTCCTTAACTATATCCAAATACTCTACGAAGGTTCCTTCCCACTTTAAGCGCTGTTCATCTTCCCTGTACTTTTCAATTTTCTTTAAGATATCCATAAGGACCTCCTTCATCTTGGTCGTTCGTCTCGCTTAATATCTCATGCAGATTAATACACTTTATGCGAGGATGTCCTTTAACATTCTTCTTAGATGCAAAAAAAAGGTTCATACAACCATCTAGAAAAGTAGATAAATTTTATAAAAAAAGGGCTTACACATTCACATCAACTATTGATTACGTTATAATGAAACTAGTTTGAAAAGGGAAAGCTATCCATATACTTAAAGTAGTGAATGATTTTTAGGAGGCATAAAAATGAACACAATCTTAGTTATAGGTGTTAGCTTAGCGTTCTTAACAGCAATTTTTACTGCTGGATATGAAAGCAAACCAGGCGTAAAAAAGTAAACAGAAGCGATCAACCTAAGGTAATTAAAAAAATGCTCTAAACCCAAGAATGGGACAAAAGAAAAGCACCTCTTATGTTGTATAGGTATCCTATATTACATGTGGGGTGTATTTTTATGTGTAAAAAAGGAAAGATCAAGATTGGAGAGAATGTTATTTTCGAAGTTATATTTACTTTTTTAATGAGTGAATGCGGAAGTTTAAAAAAGGAGGTGCAAATCAATTTCGATTGCTCCTCCAAACACATTATTATTTACTTTTTCCCCTCTTTAGCCAAACCGGCTATCCAAGTGGTATTTATTATTTTAATCCAGGATAATCTTGTTGTCTTAGCGCTTCATAAATTAAAATGGCTGCAGTATTGGAAAGATTCAATGAACGCACATTTTCTGTCATTGGCAAACGTAAGCATTTATCCATATTCGCCTCAATAACATCCTTAGGCAGTCCAGTTGTCTCGCGTCCAAACACAAAGAAATAATCTTTTTCTACATCACTATAATCAAATGTTGTGTGTGGTTGCTTACCGAATTTTGTTAAAAAGAAAAATTCTGCATCTTTGTGTGCTTCAAATAATTCATCTAATGAATCATGATAGACAACATGAACAAATTCCCAATAGTCTAATCCAGCTCGTTTTAACATTTTATCATCCGTTGAGAAGCCTAATGGACGGATTAAATGAAGAGTTGTATTAGTTGCTGCACATGAACGTGCAATATTTCCTGTGTTGGCAGGAATCTCTGGTTGATATAAAACTACATGTAAAGCCAATGTTTTCACCTCATCAATTTCTAAAAGGGAGCTTAGTGAAGCTTTGCCTTATTTTACTATTAGATATTATACCATTATTATTTTGAACTCGTATCATCAATGATTCGGAAAAACATATACTTTATGTTTGGTGTGTAAGCTGTAGAATCCTCATATGACCAATATCGCATCCGGCTATTATACGTTTGGGCATTCACTAATGGCATATTTTCTTGGTCCTTGGCCACAACAAATGTTGTGTGATCATAGCGCCCATCTCCCTGAAAATCATAGCAAATAACATCCCCTGGCATTAATTGCTCAGCAGACTCTACTTTTTCAGCTCTTAGTCCAGCTTTAGAATTTGTTAAAAAAATTCTCATTGAGTTCGCAACAGACCAGCTATAGCTCCAATTATTGTGCTGCATCCACCAGCCTGATGATCGATTTGGATATCCTCTCATTGAAGCTCCACCCGCGTGAAGGCATTGTGAGATAAAATTCGTACAATTTACTTCAAAGTTTATATAGGCAGGATTTGGACTATTCCACCAACGTTCAGCATATTGTACAGCTGCAAGGCGATCATATGTGAAGGACTCCTTGCTTCTTGCTTCTTCAAGTTCAATAGCAGGAACATAATCATTGCTGTTTTTTTCAATAAGATGGTCATCTACGATTTCATCTCGATAAAAGCGTGCCTTTCGTTGTTCAATACGTTCCTCGAGATAAAAGGAATCTTGTTGTTTGTTTAACCATTTGAAGTGACATGTATACAAAGCATCCTTTAAATCATGTGATACTTCTTCCACTTTTATAATTTTTACCTTTGCGCTCCCCTTAACAATCTCAGTCTTTCTTCTTTCACTTAATTGTTGTTTTCGTTCGAGTACTTGTAAATCATAATCATTTCTTTGATCCCTTACTTTCTTCTTATTAATAAGCATATCCAGCTTCATTTCATTCCACTCAGAAAGAATTTGCTTCAACAACTTCACCACCATCCCTTTTTATTACAAGGTATGTATAAGCAGGACAGAAATGTCGCTAAAATATTTTACATAGGGATCTTTCGATTTGTCCTCACTCACAAATATCTTTATACTAATAAAGAACTTATCTAAGAAGAGGTGGTATATATGTTACAAGAGTTTAAAAAGTTTGCCTTAAAAGGGAATGTATTGGATTTAGCGGTAGCAGTTATTATTGGAGCAGCCTTCGGTAAAATTGTCACTTCCCTTGTTCAAGATATCATTATGCCGATCGTTGGACTACTTATGGGAGGAATCAATTTCAGCCATTTATCGATAACTGTAGGAGAAGATGAGATAAAATATGGAGTATTCATTCAAACGATTATCGATTTTCTCATCATCGCCATTTCAATCTTTTTTGTCGTTCGTTTCTTCAATCGTTTTAAGAGAAAGGAAGAAGCCGCAGTACCTGCTGTAGATACGAAAGAAGAGTTATTAAAGGAAATTCGAGATTTATTAAAAGAAGGAAAGTAATGACTTATAAGCTGTACAGTTCATCAGGCAGAGTGATGAACTTTCTATTATTGTAATTTTTATCGAATTAAATTTGATCGATTATTCCTCGAAGTTGATAAAAAGAAGCTTCCTATATAAAAAATGGCTGACAACATGTAAATGTTGTCAGCTTTTTTTACCGTTAATTATTCAATAAAGCAAGACCCTTAGTAATTTCAGCTTTTACATTTTCATCTTTTTCAAGATCGTAAGCCTTCGTTAACTCTTTCTCTACGTCTTTTTCACCAATTTTTCCAATTGCCCATGCAGCTGTACCGCGAATGACTGGTCTTGGATCTTGATGCATTACTTTTATTAAGTCTGGCAATGCCGTGGTGTCTTTAAAGTGGGCCAGTGCTAAAATGGCATTACGTTGAATCGGTTTTTTTCCTCTCCACGAACCAGATATGTGCCCATATTTCTCTTTAAATTCTCTGTTACTTATTGTTAAAAGTGGTTTTAACTTAGGCTTTGCGATTTCAGGATCTGTCTCCATTTCCTTATGAAAATGAAAGTCCTTTCCTTTATTGACAGGACAAACCGTTTGACATGTATCACACCCATAAATACGATTTCCAATCTTTGTTCTATATTCATCAGGTAAAAATCCTTTTGTTTGCGTTAAAAATGCAATACATTTTGACGAATCAAGCTGCCCGCCTTGTACGAGTGCACCAGTCGGACAAACATCTAAGCATTTTCTACAGCTCCCACACTGATCCTCCATTGGTGTATCTGGAGGAAACGGGAAATTTGTAATCATTTCTCCTAAATAAACATATGATCCGAATTCAGGTGTAATAATGGCACAGTTTTTACCGCTCCAGCCGATGCCGGCTCGCTCTGCTACCGCCCTGTCTGAAAGCTCTCCTGTATCAACCATCGATTTCACTTGGATATCAGGCACCTTTTCTTTTAAAAATGCCTCCAATTTACTTAAACGATCGCGAAGGACTGTATGATAATCCTGTCCCCAAGAAGCACGGCAGAATATGCCACGGCGGTCTTCTCTCGTACTTCTCGGAGCATCTTTCATCTTAGAAGGGTAAGCAAGCGCAATGGAAATAATTGAACTAGCTTTTGGCAAAAGCTTTATTGGCGTGACCCTTTTCTCAATGTCAGACTCCTCAAAACCAGATTGATAGCCGAGTTCCTGCTGCTTAATCAGACGTTGCTTGAGCTCCTCAAACATATTTGCACTTGTAAAGCCGATCTTATCAATACCGATCTCCTTACTATAAGCAATCACTTCTTGCTTAAACTGTTCAATATTCATTGCTTTCCCTCCCTTCGATAGTTAAAAATGCCTGTACATGTACATGGTTTATCAATCGATGAATAAACCGGATCTAACGATTTGTCCCTCACACTATGGTAAAATAATTGCACTACCATTTGGAGGTTTAAATTATGGAAATTCAAATTTGTGATGAATTAAAGCAGATCATTCCAGATTTTAAAATCGGTGTTGTTCACTATCAAGATATTGTCGTTGCTGATTCCCCGCAAATGCTAAAAGGTCGATTACGATTATTTCAAGAATCTCTTTACTTTGACTATGCTGATAAAAAAGTGACAGAGATTCCAGCAATAAATGAATGGAGAACATTATTTAAAACAGTTGGTACAGATCCAAGCCGTTATCGTCCATCAAATGAAGCGTTATATCGACGCGTCCAAAAGCAGCAGTTTCTTCATACTGTAAACTCAGCAGTCGATATGAACAATTTCTTGTCTCTTCAATATCAAATTCCTTTAGGAATTTACGATGTAAAACATGTAATTGGTGATGTTAAAATTAAAATTGGTATGGATCATGACTCTTATGTAGCCATAAATGAGCGTGAAGTATCACTGCATCATAAGATCCATTCAGCAGATCAACAAGGACCTTTTGGAAGTCCGTTCGTTGATTCAAAAAGAACAGCTGTTTCTACTAATACAACGGAAGCTCTGCATCTCATTTATTTACAGCCATCTCAAAAGAATGAAGAGTCAATCCAATTATTACAAGCATTATCAAACATGTTTACACAAATACATGGCGGCAATGCAAAATATATGATTGTTTAAGTAGATGCTGTAGAGCTTCTACTTTTTTTGTTTTTAATTAGTTTTAGTGTCTAGCTCCAGCGCCTAACTCCGAAGCATAGGACGTGCAAGTGCAGTCAATAGATAAGGGCCGTCGCACTTTTATTGAAGACCTTTTTCTACCTCTCTCGACGATTTTGGGCCTTCATCTCTCGTATGAAGACCTTTTTCTACCTCTCTCGACGATTTTGGGCCTTCATCTCTCGTATAAAGACCTTTTTCTACCTCTCTCAACGATTTTGGGCCTTCATCTCTCGTATGAAGACCTTTTTTCTACCTCTCTCGACGATTTTGGGTCTTCATCTCCCGTATGAAGACCTTTTTCTAGCTCTCTCGACGATTTTGGGCCTTCATCTCTCGTATGAAGACCTTTTTTCTAGCTCTCTCGACGATTTTAGGTCTTCATCTCTCGTATGAAGACCTTTTTTCTACCTCTCTCGACGATTTTGGGTCTTCATCTCTCGTATGAAGACCTTTTTCTAGCTCTCTCGACGATTTTGGGCCTTCATCTCTCGTATGAAGACCTTTTTTCTACCTCTCTCGACGATTTTGGGTCTTCATTTATGACTGCCTCGAGTCATAAGACGCTCCTTATTGAAGGCAAAATACGCCTTCTATTTTGGAGCGTCTTATACTTGGCGGAGCTGAGCAAGGCGCTTGCGCTTTTCTCATAAAAATAAAAAACGCAATACTTCGTTTTCCAAGAAACGAAACACTGCGTTGTACACGATTTTTATGTATGGAGCGGGTGAAGGGAATCGAACCCTCATCATCAGCTTGGAAGGCTGAGGTTTTACCACTAAACTACACCCGCTTGAACATGTAATATATTTTAACAATTTGGCAAACATAAATCAACAATTATTTTCAATTATTTGTCGAACGCTGTCGATTACAGTCGCAAAATTCACTTTCTAAGTATATTACCTATATAGTTATAAATCAAGGGGTTTTTTTAATTCTTTTTACACAACATATGACTAAAGTTTGAAAGTCAAAGGAATTTGGCAAAATAGTAAGAAAAAGGGGGGTGTTCCCGTTTTCTTTGAAATGTTACCGATTCCAATAACTTTGTAAAAAAATGACTTTCATTCCATAATAATAGTAGACAATTGAAAGGGGATAACCAATATGAAAAAACTAGTAAATTTACTAAAAGAAGAATATGAAATGTATGTAGATGCTTACGCACGAATGTCTAAAAGTGTTCAAAAAAAATCGAATAAACATATTAGAAGAGTGAAATAATCATGATCATCAAGAACACAGTATTTAAAGCAACTTATAAAATTGCTCTTATGATGTCACCACAAACATATCAAAGTGATCCACTAACCGATTCTCATCAGTAAATAGAGAAGTGGTTTTTTATTTATTCCATTAATAAAGGATGACTTATGATGAGTCACCCTCTACTAACATGCCCTATTCATTTTGTCATGACGGATAATCTGTATTCATTCGGTGTCAGCCCAACCATCTTTTTAAATACTTTGCTGAAATATTTTTCATTTTGATACCCAACTTTAAATGAAACCTCATATATTTTCAAATGAGGATTTTCAAGCAATTCTTTGGCTTTTTCAATACGGATTTTTGTTAAATAATTTGTGATCGTTTCATGATATTCCTGTTTAAACTTCCTTGAAATATATTCTCGACTTAAATAAAATCGATCAGCAATATCCTGTAACGTTATATCTTTTTCATAGTTTTTCCTTATAAATAATTCAATTTCTTGGATACTATTTTTATATTTTTGGTATTTAACCTGATTTAAATAATGGATTAACTCATGAAATTCCTTCCTCTTCTCCTCTTGGAATCTCGTAAAAGAAAAAGAACCGTCTTTATCCCAATAATCATTTCCATTATAAAAGGAAATCTGCTCGTTAATCTCATATTCCTTCAGCCAATTATTCCTTAAGAGCACGAATTGATTTTCCCATCCTTGTATTTGTTCAAATGAAAGAATATGGTTTGATTGAAGGGTAAGGAAAATTCGGTTTAAGACCTCATCCATCTGCTCATTACTTCCGCTTTGTAAGGCCCATGTAATTTCCTGTGTATAATCTAAAATATGAAGAATTGGACTAGCAGAAATGTCTAGATATGAAACCATCTTCTTTTTAGTCGCCTCTATTAAATTATATTTTAGCATTGTTTGCAGGGCAGATTGATATGCTTCATATAAGTGATGTGAGGGTTTTCCAACTGCAAGCGTTATTTTTATATTACAGAATTTATAAATCGTATCGTGAATTAATTCAACTAAGACATGCGTATTTTTTACATCCCAAAAAATCATTACAAGTTCATTTTCTTTGTCAATATTTCTAAAACATACTCCACTTTGTTTTCGTCGTATCATTTCATTACATATATTTAAGATCGTAAAAAAGGCTAAGTCCCGGTCACCATCGAAATTCTTTGAAATGATAGATGAAATTGAAAGTAAAGAGAATGTGTACTCTACTTCTGTAAGATTGATACCAAATTCCTTTTGGATTTTCATGCTTGCATCAGAAGGAATCGATTTATTCGTAAGCAATTTTGTAAATACATGATCCCAATATAATGGTTTAACTTCATTTATGACTCTTGTATTTTCGATTGTCGACTCTCGCTTTAAAGCTTGCTTCTTCCATTCCTTTATTGCTCTATCTAATGTTTCATTCAGGATATCGGGTTCAATCGGTTTTAAAATATAATCAAAACTTCCATACGTAATCGCATTTCTCATATATTGAAAATCATCATAGCCGCTTACGACAATTGTTTTGCTATCAATCTCAGAAGCATGCAGCCATTTTAAAAGATTAATTCCATCAATTTTTGGCATATTCATGTCTGTAAAAATAATTTCAGGACGATGCTTCAAAATAATTTCTTTCGCTTCCTCCCCGTCTTTCGCTTCAAAAACCTCTTCAATACCAAAGCGGTCCCATTCTGCTAATAACATTAACCCCTCTCTAACGTGTTTCTCATCATCTATAATAATCGCTTTCACTTAGTCCACCTCCTGTTTCGATTGGCAATTTAATCGTGACAAGAACTCCCCCATTTTCATGATTTTGAATTTGAAATGCAGCTTTCTCGCCAAAGTAAAGTTTTAAACGTAAATATATATTTTTTAAACCTATACTTGGTCGTTCATGTTTCATTTTTTGTTTTTCCTGCAAAAAGGACTGATAAATTTCAATTAGCCGATGTTCACTGATCCCCTTCCCATTGTCAAGAATCGTGATAATAAGATGATCTTCTTCTCTTTTTCCTTGTATACATAATTGACCAATTGACTCACTACCGCCATCAAAACCATGCTTAAAATAATTTTCGATAATCGGCTGCAGGAGCATTTTTGGTATGAGTATTTTTCCATCTTCCTGATCAAATTGAATTGTATACTCAAATTGTTCACCAAATCTCTCTTTCTGCAATAATAGAAACGCCTTAATGTAATCAATTTCTTTTGTTAATGGGACCATATCTTCATCGATATTCATTCCATATCTCATGATCTTTGATAGATGTGTAACAAGAGTATAAACTTGTGGAACATTCTTCTTTAAAGCCAATGTTCCAATTGATTGCAGAGCATTATATAAAAAGTGTGGATTGAGCTGCGATTGCAGGGCCTTTAATTGATTTGTTTTGTTTTCAAGCTCCAGCTTATACTCCCTGTTGATTAAATGGTTGATCTTCCCAATCATCTCTTTAAACCGCTCGCCAAGAACGCCAATTTCATCATTTCCTAAAGAATCGAATTGAACATTCATATTACCACTTTCAACCTGCTTAATATTTTGCAGCAGAACCCGAATCGGAGATGTAATTTTAAAAGACACAAAAAATGTAGCCATCACAACAAGACATAAACCTATTACACCGAATAAAATATTTATTTTTGCTACACTCAAGGCACTTTCAAATACAGATGTAAAAGGAATTCGCTTAACCATGATCCATCCACCTGAAGAATCAGATAATTTATCATAGATCACTAACCCATCAAATGATTCGTCTTTCCATTCTAGTGTTCCTTGCCTATCAGTTGAATTTACTAATCTAGATATCCATTCTTGATCCTCTGAAATTTCCCGATTAGAACGAAAAATAAGCTCTCCTTCTGGACTAATGAGATAGAATTCTTCTTTGTCTTTCACATACAGTTTTTCACTGATGTCTAGAATTTGGTCAGGTGCAATATCTAAAGAGATATAACCTAGCACATTCTTGGAAGGTATGTCGATTAACGCACGATGCAAAGTGAAGACATCCCTTGGTTTCTGTTTATAATCCATATTCGTTTCCTCTTGCAGAATATGCATTGGCTCAAGATAGAAACGATAAAGACTATTCCTCGCCTTTTCGAAATTTTCCTTTTCAAATTTATTTACTGAAGATGAAAAGATCACAGCAGATTTTTTAGAAACAGCCACATTTCGATTTTCTTCCAAAAACGCAATGTTCACTTTATTAATATTTCCCTCTGCATAAAGGATTGTTAGAATAACATTTTTAACTGTTTCTCTCGAGAAATAATCATCATCATTAACAGGATTACGCAGGTATTTCATGAAATCATTGTTATTATAAAATGAGAGCGTCAAATTTTTTAATTCACCTATATAGCCTTCTAGGTTTAATTTCCCTTGATATAATAGATTCACATTTTCTTCAACGAACTGATCCTTTAACGACTCTTTCGTATATAAGTAAGTAATAACGATGGAAGATCCAAATGGAACGATTGTAATAACTAATAAGAGAACAATAAGCTTATTGCGAATGCTCGTTTTTAACAATGATGAACCTCCAATTTGTTAAGCTTTTTATTATTATAAATGAGTGAGCACGTCTAGGAAACAGTAAGCTGTAACCGCTTATTTTCCCTGCTCTCATCTTTTGTAATACTCTTTAACCATGAATGGAAAAAAGCATGCCTTTTATAGACATGCTTTCCTTTCTTCACTTTACTTCATACTATCCCAAGTCTTTTGGAATTTTTCTAAAGCTGTATCATAATCAATTTTTCCAGCAGCATATTCTTGGATTGTTGCAGCAAATTCTTTGTTTGCTCCATCTGGCCATCTGAACCAATTCCAAGGAATTGTTTTTTCTTCTTTAGAATATTTTAAGATGTCTTGACCTAAATCACCTAATCCTGAAGCTTCAATATTATCAAAAGCAGGAATAAAGGCAAATTCCTCTGTAATATAACGTTTACCTGTTTCAGATGATACCATCCAGTTTAGGAATGTTTTTGCTTCTTCTAAATGCTCAGAATTTTTGTTAAGTACCCAGTTATTTGGTACACCGATTGGTAATTTATCCGCTGTCTCTTCATCATTTAATGGAATTGGTAGGATTCCCATATTGATCTCTGGATTAATCTCATAAATCATATTTTCTGTCCAGTTACCTTGTTGTAAAATTGCCGCTTCACCTGAAGCAAATAATGTAACTTGTGTATTGTAATCAGTTGTTAATGGGTTACCATTCGCATATTTGATTTCAGTATCGATTACATCTTTAAATTGTTTAAACTGCTCATTGCCTACAAAAGTATTCTTTCCATCATACAATCCTTGAATAAATGCAGATGGATCTTCCTGTTGTGCAAAAGGAATATTCATTAAATGCTGCCCAATTACCCACCACTCGCCGTAACCAGCTGAGAATGCTTTAATTCCAGCAGCTTCAAGCTTTTTAACAGCAGCTTTTAGATCAGTTAGAGTTTTTGGTGCTTCTGTAATTCCTGCTTTTTCAAATAAATCTTTGTTATAGATAAATCCATATCCTTCAAGGTTAACTGGCATACCATAAAGTTTTCCATCAGTATCTGTCATTGGTTCCTTACCAATAGGAAGTACATGTTCAGCCCATGGCTCACCAGAAAGATCTGCTAAATGCTCTTTCCAAAGTTCTAATTCTTTAAATCCGCCGTTGTTAAAGATATCTGGCTCTTCACCAGAAGCAAACTTCGCCTTTAAAGCAGCACCATAATCCGCACCGCCCCCAACACTTTCAAGCTTAACTTTAATGTTTGGATGTTCTTTTTCAAATTCATTGATCATTGCTTGAAGCGGTTCAGCAATTTCGACTTTAAATTGGAAAAGATTTAACGTAACAACTTCTCCATCACCCTCAGAACCAGCATTCCCACTTGTACTTTCTGACTTATTGTTTGACGTACACCCTGCTAGAATCCCTAAGACTAATAGCATTGAGAGACATAATAGTAACATCTTCTTCATTACCAATTGACCTCCTATAAATATATGATTTTATTTATCTATTTATATAAATGAATGTACCTAGGAAACTAGCTGACATTCATTATATAACCTACTTAATAGAACCTGCTGCAATTCCTTTAATAATGTGTTTTTGTAAGAACAGGAAGAAGACAATGACTGGTGCTATACCCATAACCAATGCTGCTAGACCCATATCCCACTGTTTTGTATATTGTGCAAAGAATGAACTAGTAGCTAACGGAATTGTTCGTAACTCAGCATCCTGTAAGACAAGAAGCGGTAATAAATAATCATTCCATATCCATAATGTATTTAAAATGATAACGGTTACAGTTATCGGTTTTAATAAAGGAAAGACAATTCTCCAAAACACTCCAAATTGACTACAACCATCAATTCTTGCAGATTCTTCAATCTCTTGTGGGATTGTCTTCACAAAGCCGTGGTAAAGGAATAGTGATAATGAAACCCCAAAGCCAAAATACATAATGACAATTCCAGGTATGCTATTCATAATTCCTAGCATTCCACCAAGCTTCATAAGTGGTATCATAACTGTTTGGAATGGTATTACCATTGCTGAAACAAACAGGATAAATAAAAATTTACTTAGTTTTCCAGGTGTTCTTACCATCTTCCAAGCTGCCATTGAACTAATTAAAACAATTCCTGTCACACTAAAAACAGTGATGATCAATGAATTCAAAAATGCATCTTGGAAACTAATAATCTCCCAAACCTTTGCATAGTTGCTAAACAAAATTTCTTTCGGCAGAGCCGCTGCATCAATTAATATTTCTGAAAATCCTTTAACTGAGTTTACGATGACAAAGTAAAAGGGGACTAGAAAAATCAAGCCAAGAATAATGGCGAAGATTTCAAGCAAAAATATCCGCTTCCCATAATTCTTTTTCATTATGCTTCTACCTCCCTTTTCTTCGTAAACATTACTTGGAATGTTGTAAATAATGCAACAACTACAAAGAATAAAATTGACTTCGCTGTTCCTAACCCATATCGATTGTTCTGGAATGCTTCTTGATAAATGTTAATCGCTACTGATTCTGTTGAATTAAATGGACCTCCACCTGTTAAGGAAAGGTTTATGTCAAAGATTTTAAATGCCATTGAGATTGTTAAGAAGAAACAAATTGTAAATGCCGGTAAAATTAATGGAATAATAATATTCTTTAAGATTGATAAGTTTGATGCACCATCCATTTTTGCCGCTTCTAACAATGATGTATCAACACCTTGTAGTGCAGCGATATAAATAACCATCATATAGCCGCTTGTTTGCCAAGCAAATACAATAACAATTCCCCAAAATGCTGTTGTCTCATCACCTAACCAAGGTAGTTTAAAGAAATCAAGATTGGTCAAATTGCCAATCGATGCAAATCCTTTAACAAAGATAAACTGCCAGATAAATCCTAGTAATAGTCCACCAATTACATTTGGAATAAAAAATACAGTTCGTAAAATATTTTTCGTTTTTAATGCTGCGTTGAGCAATAGCGCAAAACCAAATCCGAGGATATTACTGATTAAGACCGCTGCTATCATAAACTTCACCGTAAACATAAACGAATTGAAAAACTTTGGGTCATCCGTAAAAATCCTAATATAGTTGTCCAAACCAACCCATTCAACTGCCGAACTAACTCCATTCCAAGAAGTAAATGAATAATAAATCCCCATTAAGAATGGAATAATCTGAACCAAGATAAAGAATAAAAGTGCAGGTCCTACAAATGCAGCATAACCTAATCCCTTTTTAAAGTTAACTTTCCTTTTTGCCTGTAATTCTGGATTCACATAACTCTCCTTAGGAGCTGTATGTGTACTGATCTTGGCATTCACTCCATCAACACCACCTATCAACATTTTTGCAAACGCTTACTTTCTTTCATTATATAGACACTATTCCTATGTTACGATCAACAAAATTGACTAAAATGGTGCACAATCTTGACATTAGGCAGCTATCTGGTGAATAGATCCTTTTTAAGTGCTTGTACTTCACATGATTTTAAGGAAAATCCTAATCATTTATTGAACCGCTTGTCCACCTTATAATAAAATTGAACTATTTCTTTATGGGTTAAATCTGCTATACCCTCAATCTCACTCTCTATCTTAAGAACCAATTTTTAACATAATGAGTAAAAATGACTTGAAATTGAACAACCACAACACTACAATACGTAGTGTAGAGAAGGGAATTGTTTACCTATATTGATATGTTAACTACTATCCGTGATATTTACATAAACGTATATTTTCTATCCTGAGAATTTATTTAGGAGCAATCACTTCATTGCAAATCTGTAGTAAAAAATTAGAAAAGCGGGTGACAAAACAAATGAAAATGTATCCAGAGTTAGGGGCTTTATTATTAAGGGTTGTTTTGGGTTTCACTTTCTTTCTTCATGGTCTTTCTAAATTCCAAGGTGGAATTGGAAATACTTCTGGATTTTTTGAAAGCATGGGTATACCTGGTTTTATCGCTTATATAGTGGCATCAATAGAATTAGTTGGTGGAATAGCCGTTATTGCAGGAATCGGAACAAGAATGATTTCCCTTTTATTTGTTGTCATCATGGCAGGCGCATTATTTGTCGTGAATTTATCGGAAGGATTTCTAGGAGGATATGAATTAGACCTCATCTTACTGGTCATTGCGCTTTATTTCGTTTTAAATGGAAGTTCGTGGTTTTCACTCGATTCAAAATTATCTATAAGCAAGAACCAAGATATAAATAACTCAATCAACTAAGTAAGGCATGTAAAGGGCAGCAATCGTTAAGTTAATGGCTGCCCGTTTCTATGTATGACAAAAGCTTGAATATAAGTCTTATATATCTTGTTCACTTTTCATATATTGTGATGGGGTAAAAGAAGTGAACTTTTTAAAAACCCTTGTAAAATAATTTAGATCATTGAAACCAACCATAAAGGCAATTTCAGTGATTGAGATATTTCCTCTTTGCAGATATAGCTTCGCTTCCTCTACCCTCCTTTGATTTATATAATCAATGATCGTCATGTTCATATCCTGCTTAAACTTTCTCGAAAGATGTGAAGAATTCACATGTAATATTGCAGCAATTTCATTTAGCGATAAAGAATGATCTAAATGTAAATGAATATAATCTACAGCCTTTTTTACGACCGGACTAAGATGTCGAGTTGAATTTTTGATTACAGCATCACAATACTCATTCATCATAATGGCAGCCAGATTTTTTAATTGCGGCAGATTTGGAGATCTTTCAATCAAAATAGCAAATTGTGATACAATTTCTGTGGATGTTGCTTGTATTTTTTGTGATTCTCTTCATCTCTTTGCCCATCATTTCATGGAAACGAAAGAAGGGGTGATTTAAGTTTAATATCATAATTTTAAAAGGTAGTAACTTAGAGGAACTTTCTATTCCTTTTAGTTACCTCGTTATTATAGTACTCCTTTAATGGGTTCAATCACAGCTTTTCGATCTGATAGCAGAACTTGCTACTATTACATTGGCTCCTGCTTCGACACAGAGTCTAGCCGTGTCTGCATTAATACCACCGTCTACCTCAATTTCAATTGATAGTCGACGTTTTCTCATTTATTTGTGAAACTTGTTCAATTTTCGGCAATACACTTTTAATAAATTCTTGCCCGCCAATCCCGGATTCACTGTCATCAATAAGATCAAATTAATATCTTAAAGAATATGTATAACTTGATTGATCGGAGTAGCAGAATTTAATATAACACCTGCTATAATTCTATGTCGGTTAATTAATTGAATGGTACGATATAAATGAGGACATGCCTCAACATGAACCGAAATAATGTCAGCGCAAGCTCTTACAAATGAAGGAATATATTGATCGGGATTTTCAATCATTAGATGAACATCTAACGGTATTGTTGTGACAGGACGAATCGCTTCTACGATAAGTGGACCAATGGTGATATTCAGCACAAAGTGGCCGTCCATCACATCAACATGAATATAATCGGTTCAGGTGCAAAAACTTCAAAATATCTGCTAGTAATCTCCTAAACGTTACTAGTACTATAAAAAAAAGATGAGTGTGAAAGTCAAAGGTCAATAGATGTACCTATATCGTGCAGTTGATTTTTATTTAAGCAAAACAAGAGATCATAAGGCTGCAAAGTGCTTTTTCAGAAAGCTTTGCGGTCTTTTCATGTTTCAAAGCCCCGTGATATCTCAGTAGATAAGAACCCAGCCTATCCTATGGCGATTAAAGAGTTAAAAAAAAGATAAATTTAAGAACCAGCGTCTTTATACGACGCTGGTTCTTGGTATTGAAGTTTTGTACATCAAAACAGAAGTCAATATTTTCAAAGGGTCTTTTTTGTTATGGAAATAGTTCCAATTAATCCTCCATAAACTGAATTATAAGACTGTATAAAGTCTTCTTTTACCTCTATTTCTAATTCACATTCTCCTTTATTTCCTTTTACCACTTCAACACCTAGCATTTTCCACACTTTTCCCTCTGCCATTGATTTTACCCGTGAATCTATTCTCCTCCTTTTTCAAGCATATATTAGTCATTAAAGTAAACAATTTCTGAAAGGATTTTATAACCTTGAAACTTCTTGAAAGCTTCTCTTGCCTCTCTTACTGTGTCAAATTCAAATATTCTAATGTTTTCTTTTGAATAGACAGTGATTATCCACATAAAAAAATCCCCCAAGAAAAAATAGTTTGCTTATTTGCTTTATAAATAGCTAGATAGGTTTAATATATAACTAAAGTTTTTTATGATTATAGTTTAATAGTCTTTATAACATAGCTGTTATATGGCAGTGTATCAGTGTATCTATTCTTCTGGAAGAAGTATCGATACATAGTGTGCAACTCTACATTGAACCTATTACGTTTTCCTATATATTTTTTCTCCTTTGATTTTTAAAATAAAAATTTTTTATCTAAACAGAGATTACATAAGACCTGTTAGACTATATACACCGATGACAAAAAAGACAGCTACAGTTTTAATAATCGTTATAGCAAAGATATCTTTATAAGCTTGACGATGAGTTAAACCGGTTACCGCAAGCAAAGTAATGACGGCACCATTATGAGGTAAGGTGTCCATCCCACCAGCTGCCATTGCCATCACGCGATGCATGACCTCCAACGGGATATTAAATGCATTTGCAGCCTCTATGTACTTCTCTGCCATTACACTTAACACGATACTCATTCCACCGGATCCGGAACCTGTAATCCCTGACAAAACATTGGTTACGACCGCACCATTGACTAACGGGTTTGCAAAAGTGTCAGAAAGGGCGTTCTGAATGCCAGCAAAGCTCGGCAGGGATGCAATAACTCCCCCAAATCCATATTCGGATGCCGTATTCATTGTAGCAAGCAAAGCACCGCTTATCCCTACATTCATACTCGCATTAAAATTTATTTTTACCGCTTGGAAATTAAGTACAATAGTAGTTAGTATTCCAATGAGAAGTGCCATTTCCACGGACCAAATGGCAAGTACCTGCCCCATGTTAACGCTTCCAAAACTCTTCAAACCAATGTCCGCAAAATCAAAGCCATTTGCATACCATTGAGGAATGGAGGTAGTAAAAAATTTATTCATGACGCCTACCAATACGAGCGGAAGGAAAGCCAGCCAATCTTTTGCACTGATTGTTTCTCCTGAAATCATGGTCGCAGGTGCAGTCTCACTGGTTGCCGCCATTTCGGAAGCCGCATCTCCATCTTTGCCGTAATAACCCTCTCCAGCCGCAGCTGCCTTACGTCGGCGGCTTTCCAGATACAGCATACCAATGGTGAAAATGAACAGTCCTCCAATCACTCCTAACGTTGGTGCCGCATAGATGTTAGTATTAAAGAAACTCGTCGGAATGACGTTCTGTAGCTGTGGTGATCCTGGAATCGCATCCATTGAAAAAGTAAAAGCACTGAAGGCAATCGTAGCAGGGATAAGTCGCTTTGGAATATTGGCTTCTCGGAACAAATGAGCTGCAAAGGGATAAACACCAAATACGACTACAAACAGACTCACACCACTGTAAGTCAGAATGGCTCCCATCAATACTATGGTCAGAATGGCCTGCTTGGCCCCAACAAAACGGACAATGATCTTAGCAATTTTCTGAGCCACGCCAGTCATTTCGATTACTTTACCGAAGATGGCTCCAAGCAAGAAAACAGGAAAATATAATTTCACGAAGCCCACCATCTTTTCCATGAATATATTGGAGAAGAATGGCAATAAATAGCTTGGTTCTGTTAAGAAAACAGCAAACAAGGCACATAATGGGGCAAATAGGATAACAGAAAACCCTCGATAGGCAACAAACATGAGTAATCCCAGAGCTGTTAGAATAATCATCAAATCCATAATTCATACTCTCCCTTTAAAGTGAAAATGATATAGGATCTTATAGGCCAATATATTTCCTGTTTTGAAGATGAGCATGATGCAGGGAAAATGTGTGAGCGATTCTTGCCCCTCTTCAAAAAACATGTACTAAAAACTTGATGAATAGAAGTCCCCCGCCAAAGGCGGGAGATTCTATTTAATATATAAAGCTATCTATTATGCTTTTACAAATACCGTTTTGATAGAAGTAAAGAACTCAATAGCCGCCTGTCCTTGTTCCCGTGAATGTGAACTGGATTGTTTCATTCCACCAAATGGAGCTTGAAGTTCAACCCCGGCTGTTTCCGCATTTACTCTTACAAGGCCGGCTTCCATTTCATTAATGAAGGAGAACATGCTGCCGATATCTTTCGTATAGATAGATGCACTCAAGCCAAATTCTACATCGTTTGCAAGTTCTAATGCTTCTTCAATATTCTCGACTTTAATTAATGCAAGAACTGGGCCGAAAATTTCTTCCTGAGCGATAATCATGTCATTTCTCACATTTTCAAACACTGTAGGCTGTACGTAGAATCCGTTTTCCCTTCCATTTTCCTTCGGTCTTTCGCCACCGTATAGAAGCGTAGCTCCTTCTTCTTTTCCTTTTTGAATATATGATAGTACTGTGTTTAATTGATTTTCGCTAGCGCAAGGTCCCATCCACGTATCCCCTTGCATTCCACATCCAACTTTTATTTCACTTACTTTTGTCAGAAGTTTTCCCTTAAACTCATCATACACGTCAGCCTGGACGAAAACGCGGCTTGTTGCTGTACACTTCTGCCCGGTTGATTGCAGACCTCCACTAATTGTTCCCTCAACTGCAAGATCAAGATCTGCATCGTTTAAAACAATGACAGGATTCTTCCCACCCATTTCGAGTTGATATTTTGCCCCGCGAGCAAGAGCTCCTTGTCCAACTGCTTTACCTACCGTATTAGATCCTGTAAAAGTAATTCCGTTAATATCTGGATGGTCGATAATACCCTGACCAATAACACTTCCCTGGCCTGTTACCATATTCACAACACCAGCTGGGATACCTGCTTCCTCAAAACACTCTATTATTTTAGCAGCTGTAACAGATACTTCCTGCGCTGGTTTTAGGACAGCTGTGTTTCCGTAGATAAGCGCCGGGGCCATTTTCCAAATCGGAATCGCTACCGGAAAATTCCATGGTGAGATAACGCCTACAACACCAAGAGGAACACGTGTTGTAAACATAAGCGCTTCACTATCCGTAGATGGAATGACGTCACCAATTTTTCTCATCCCCTCACCGGCATAGTAGCGAAGGATAGCCACCCCACGGGCAGTTTCTCCTTTTGCTTCTGGAAATGTTTTTCCCATTTCTTTTGTCATCGTTTCTGCAATCTCGTCAAGGCGACCTTCCATAATAGTCGCTACTTTATATAAATAGTTGCCCCTTGCTGCTCCTGAAAGTTTTCGCCACGCCTTTTGCGCCTGTTTAGCCGCTGCTACTGCCGCATCTAAGTCCTCTTTAGAGGAAGACTGCACGTAACCGACGATTTCATTTTTGTTTGCTGGGTTAATGCTACTGGCCACTTCATTTGTTGACGAAGCAGTCCATTCTCCGTTTATAAAGTTCATATAAGTTTTTACGTTTTTTTCAATCACTTTTTGCATATTCAATTCCCTACCTTTCTCTCTATAGAATTTTTTCTCATTTTGGCTTGAAATTCCCACTAACTAGTTAATACATTGCATTATAGTAAAAGTGATTATAGACCGCATATCCCCTACCTTATATATGGGAAAGAACATTCGGGAGAGGTATTGCTTCTCTCTTTTCCGAGAACTCTTCTAACTGGCCATAATAGGCATTTTCAATAATTAATTGAATATCTTTAGGTTTTGTAAGTCTAGGATTAATGTTTACATTTCCACTCCTCATTGAATCCTCTACTAATTTTGGTAAATAATCCAATGAAACTCCTAACTCCTTTATATTAAGAGGAATGTTCATAGCTTGATTCATTTCGATAACAGTCTCAATTGCTTTTTCTGCAGCCTGCGAAGTAGATAATCTGCTAACATCCTTTCCTAAAGCTATCGCTATATCTTTATACTGATCTGCACATGCCCGCAGATTAAACTTCATAACAAAAGGCAATAGTGCTGCATTCGCGACTCCATGCGGAATATTGAAAACTCCCCCAAACGTATGAGAAATAGCATGTACATTCCCCAAGCGCGACTGAGAAAATGCGACCCCAGCAAGCATGGAGGCTACCAGCATTTTTTCCCTGCTTTCAATATCCGTTCCTACAAAGTAAGCTTTTGTTAAATTTTCGCCAATCATTTTAATGGCCTGCATGGCGTATGCCTGGCTAACAGGGTTAGCTGCCTTGGATGTATAAGCTTCAATTGCGTGAGTTAATGCATCCATCCCTGTTGCTGCTGTAATTTCTTGAGGAAGGTGTAGAGTAAGAGTTGGATCAAGTATAGCGAGAGTTGGAAATAAAAGCGGACTAAGCACGCCTAATTTAAAAGAAGTTTCTTTATTGGTTACAACGGTTGAATTCGTTGTTTCACTTCCTGTTCCTGCCGTAGTCGGTATTGCAATGATTGGAAGTGGAGGAATCTTAATCTTTCCCACCCCTTCATAATTCAATATATGGCCAGGATTAGTAGCCATCGCTGCTATTCCCTTAGCAGTGTCAATACTGCTTCCACCACCTACAGCTAGTACAGCATCACTTTTATGTTGCTTAAGATAATCGACACCTCTATGAATTGTTTCAGCCGATGGGTTCGGCTCTACCTCATCATAAATTTCATAATCCAAGTTTGCAGCAAAGAGAGATTTCTCAATTCCTTCTAAAAGATTGGCAGCTCTTACTCCTTTATCTGTTACAATGAGTACCCTAGCCACACCTAACTCCTTTACCAATTCTCCTGTTTTTTCAGATATCCCCTTGCCGCACTCCACTCGTGTTGGCATAAAATACTTATAAGGCATCAAAGACATAACTTATAACATCCTTTCCACAAAAATTTTTTTAGGTTTATAATCCCTTTTTAAAATAAATATCAAAAAATTACGAATATTTAGATTTCTTTACATGCATTACTTTTAAACTAAATACCTTAAATTGATAGATTACTTACCATCAGTTTAAGTTTTTTACACCAGAACCGAATTCTTTGAATGCAAGTCCTCTTACTTGATTTATCCTTGATAAAGTATTAATAAGATGTTTAAATAAACTCTGCCTTTTCAACCTCGATAAAAGCTAGACTAAACACTCAACTAAATGGATGTAACCATCCCACCATCGACAAGTACAGAACTGCCCGTAATATATGAACTTGCGTCTGATACAAGAAAAGTTATGACTTGTGCAAATTCTTCAGGTGTTCCATACCGTTCCAGAGGAATGGTCTTAATCGACTGTTCTGCTGCTGCTTCTCGGGAAATCCCCTGTTTATCAGCATTCATCTGATCAATATGGTCCGTTCTTTCTGTTGCAATTCTGCCCGGTGCAACCGTATTAACTAAAATATTATAAGGTGCCAGTTCTACAGAAAGTGTTTTAGTCAGACCAACGATTCCTAAACGGAATGTGTTAGAGAGAATGAGCCCTGGAATTGGCTGCTTAATGGAGGTGGAAGCAATGTTAATAATTCTTCCACCTCCCTTCTTCATGTCCGGGAGCACTTCCCGAATAATCCGAATATAGCTAAAGAGGTTCAATTCGAATGATTTCTGCCAATCTTCATCAGAAATCTGTTCAAACTTCCCTCCAGGAGGACCACCTGCATTATTAATCAAAATATCAATTGAGCCAAAGGTTTCACGAGTAAACTGTACCAATGAACGGATATCCTCAATATTCGTAATATCGGCACGATGATAGGCAACCCGTCCTTTTCCTATCTGCTGTAGTTCTTTCTGTACCTTTTGTAGTTTTCTTTCCTCACGGCTCGAAATGACCACATTTACACCCTCTTGCACCAACTGTTCAGCGACTGCTCTTCCAAGCCCCTGACTTGAGGCAATTACAAGCGCAGTTTTCCCCTTCAGGTTCAAATTCATATACTCTCTCTCCCTTTATATTTTTATATATTCTAAGTTTAATAATATAAATTTAAATACTAGTAAGATATATACAAGAATTTACTTTGTTTTTTAGAAAGGTTGTCTTTTTTATCTCAATAAATGATTTGTTAAACACGTTCTTCATTTTCAAATTTATGATATACCTGTGTAAACCTTTTAAAAACACTGTCTTAATCGACGAAAAGAATTCAATTGCAGCCTGTCCCTCGAGAATGAGAACTTGATTGCTTCATTCCACCAAAAAGTGCTTGGAGTTCAACCCCTGCCGACTCAGCGTTGATTCGAACTAAACTGCAATCAATAACGAATGAATGTGAGAATATTCCCAATATTTCTGGTGAAAATCGAGGCACTTAACCCATATTTCACATTATTCGCTAACTCCCAAGCTTCCTTGATTGTTTCAACTTTAACTAATACTAGTACCGGACCAAAAATCTCATCTTAAGCGATTGTCATCAATATAAGACAGTACGGTTCGTAACTGACTTTCGCTCGCGCATGGCCCCATCTATGTATCTGCTTCTAATCCATTTCCAATTTTCAACTGTGAAATTCGGGCAAATAATTTCTCTTTAAAAGTATCGTATACATCCGATTGAACAAATACTCGTCTAGTAGCCGTGCATTTCTGTCAAGTAGAACGCAGGCCGCCGTTTATTGTCATCTCCACGCACCATTAATGTAATTTAAATATGTTTTTTCCTTTACCATTGTCTCCATCATCATCACACCCAGCTGTATTTTTTGTATGAGGAGGGAAGGAGGGTTATTTTAACTCTAAAATAACCCTCCAACTATAGCAAAGCGCCTTTACACATTCGACAATAACTCTGCCTTGCTACATAGGTAACAGAATGCCACATTTTCCATGCATCACTTCTTCGTTTACTTAATCGGGGAAAAATTAGCTGCATACATCAATTTAGATTCTTGTTTTTCTAACATTGGAAAAGCTACTGGAACAAACTTTTCCAACCAGTCAACGTCTTGATAAAGTGCTTTTCTATTTTCTGCTCTTTGGTCCAAGCTATCATATTTCCAAATATGAACAATTTGATTCAATTCACCGATATCTGTATACCACCAACCAACTAACGTTGTGTACTTTGAAATAATCGGCAATCCAACTTTCTCAAAATGATTTTGGTATTCATGAACTTTTCCTACTTTAATTGTGTATGTTCTCATCTCATAAAACATAATATTCTCTTCCCTTCTCTATAAAGTTAATCTTTTGAAAGTTCCCATGGTAAGCGCCTTCAATAATTTGCTTAATATCATTTGCTGTTGTAATTCGTGGATTCGATAGCGTATTCGGACTTCTCATTGAATCTAAAATCATTCGTGGTAACAATTCTAAATCTACCCCAAGTTCTTTAATAGTTTTTGGAATACCAATTGCCTCATTAATCTTAATTACTTCTGTAATTGCCTGTTCAGCAGCTTTTTCTAATGTTAAGCTCGCTACGTCTGCTCCAAGGGCAATTGCAATGTCCTTCATTTCACTTTGACAAGCAAGCAAATTAAATTCCATTACATATGGAAGTAATGTAGCATTTGCAATCCCATGTGGAATATTGAAAATTCCGCCAAATGTATGCGAAATGGCATGCACATTACCCAAACGGGATTGTGAAAAGGCCATTCCCGCCATCATCGACGCCATAAGCATTTTCTCCCTGCTGGCGATATCTGTGCCTACGTAATAAGCACGTAACAAACTTTCCCCAATGAGCTTAATTGCCTGAATCGCTAATGATTTACTTACAAAATTCGAACTTTTTGATGTATACGATTCGATTGCATGTGTAAGAGCGTCCATTCCTGTTGCAGCCGTAATTGATGAAGGTAGTTTTAACGTAAGCAAAGGATCTAATATAGCTACTTTAGGAAATAAAAACGTACTCATAATAACTGTTTTAAATAATGTATCTTTGTTCGTGAAAACGGCTGAAGCCGTTACTTCTGCTCCAGTTCCTGATGTCGTTGGTATTGCGAGAATCGGAAGTGGTTGGTTTTTAATCTTATTGATTCCTTCATAATCAAGAATACTTCCCGGATTCGTAGCCATTGCTGCAATTCCCTTTGCAGTATCAATGCTACTTCCTCCGCCTACCCCTAGCACAGTATCACATTGATGCATTTCTAGATATTTGATTCCTTGTGTCAAAATTTGTGTGCTCGGATTTGCTTCTACTTTATCAAAGATCTCATAACTAATTTTGTAATGTTGGAGCGAATCCTCAACTTCCCTTAAAATTCCTGCCTGCCTCACCCCATAGTCGCTAACTACGAGGACTTTTTGTTTCACATAAGGTTTTAAAATTTCCCCTACCCGTGAGCAAATTCCCGATCCGAATTCAACTCTCGTAGGAATTGAAAATGAAAAACTCATATTTTCCTCCTGCCTCTCTTAAATTAAATATTTCACATCGGAATTATGTGGTTAGGTGGTCCTACCAGAAAAAGCTTATTGTTATCCTACCATCAATCTTTTTTGATTTCAATATAATTATGCTGTAACTTAGTATAGATAATAAAATGGCTAAGCTCCAATTTTTTTGTTGAAATTAATAAATAAAGAGGCTATAGCTAAAATTAATCCAAAGGCAACGAATAACAAAAGAGCAATAAAATACGATCCTGTTAGTGAAAGAGTAAAACCAATATAAATCGGTGTAACAATTCCGGCGATATTACCAGCTGTATTCATACATCCTGCAATAGTACCAACATGATTATGCTGAGAGATAGTTGCTGGTATTGTCCAGTATAGGCCAGCCCAGCGCAAGAAAAAGAGCGCTGTAGAAAGTAATACGATAGCTCCTGTTAATGAAGTCGTAACCCCTAATCCTAATAATAAAATACATATTGCTGTCATAAAACCGCCGATAAATAACAACGTGTGCATTACTGTATTATCGTTTCCACCTTTAGAACGCCAAAAATCAGCAATCCATCCACCAATTAATTCACCAACTACACCAAAACCGAAAATGATTAAAATTGAACTACCAATGATTTTAATGTCCAAATTTTGTGTCTTTTCTAAATAGCTAGGTCCCCATGTCATCAGACCATAAAATACTGTATTTAAGGAGTAATATCCGATACACATAGACCAAAAATTACGATTTTTAAAATAATCGGTTATTTTGATTGCTAAATTTGAATTTTGGTTATTTAAGTTATATTCTACTTCTAAAGCTTTCTTGATATATTCTCTTTCTGTTTTATTCATTCGTGGATTCGTATCTGGTGTCCCTTTTATTACCTTCCAGACTAACCAGCTAACTACGATTGTAAGTATCCCCGCACCAATTAATGCTCCTCTCCATCCACCAAACCATGCAATAAAAGCGATAATAATCGGTCCACCTATGGCTGTGCCGAGTGATGAACCACTATCAAGTAATGTCGCCCCTCGCCCTCTTTCTTTAGAGGTTAACCAAATAGACTGTAATTTTGAACCGCTTGGATAAAGTGGAGCTTCTGCTATTCCAAGTAGTATCCTCAAAAAAATCAATGATTTACTCCCGTTTACAAAACCTGTTAAAGTTTGTACAACTCCCCATAATAGTGTAGCCCCACAAACTAATTTGTCTGGTCGATATCGGTCCGCAATCCAACCAGAAGGAATTTGCATTAAAGCGTAACCCCAAAAGAACGAGCTTAAAATAATCCCTATTATAGCAGGATCAAGTTCTAGGTCTTTTTGAATAAGAGGCATCGCAATAGACAATACTGCGCGATCTACATAATTAATGGCACACAGAACAAGAAGCATAATAAACACATGCCACCGAACATTAGTTGCTTTCACGTAATCCGTTGTAGTCTCTTTCAAAGGCCCTGATGAACTAATCTTTTTTGCAAACATAACCTCCACCCCTTCTCCCAACCTCTTTGATACCGCTTACAAAAATAAAATTATTACCTCCTTTTATATCATATAGGATTCAAAAAAGAAAAAACTTCAACAGTTCCCGGTTAGGTGGTCCTACCAGAAGCTGCTGAAGTTATTTTATCATCCCTTTTCTAGCAATTCAATAGTTTATTTCAAAAGTAATGAACTAACTACCTTTTTCTATTTAATACACTTCTATATTTCTTAACATTCTCTAGATGTGTAATCATCTCTTTGTGTGCACGCACTGGATCCATATCCTTGATGGCTGCATATATTCTTTTGTGTTCGTCCATTGCAATCTCATCTTGACCCGGTATCATTAATGCATCAGTACGAGATTCATATAATCCGTTTATAATGTAATCAGAAATCAAACGTAGTGTATGAACCATCATTGAATTGTGACTTGCTTCTGCCACCGCCATATGGAATTCAAAATCTTCTTCAGCAGCAACTCTTCCTTTCTCAAAACAACTTTCTAATTTATCCAACGCGGCTTTTATTTTATCCAATTCTTTCTTGCTTCTTCTTTCAGCCGCATAGTAAGCAGCCTGACTTTCAATGCTTTGTCTAAGTTCAAGCAATTCAATAAGTGATGAATCTTCATTTTCTAGTAATGCGTTTAAAAGCTGAAACACTTCTTCTTGCTCATTCGTAACCAGGAATACTCCTATTCCGGGTTTTACCTCTACCACACCTTTAGACTCTAAAACACTTATGGCCTCACGCACAACCCCACGTGATAGAGAAAATTGTTTTGCTAAATCTCTTTCTGGAGGGAGTTTATCCCCCGGTGAAAATTCTCCTTTTTGTACGGCGTTTTTTATTTGTTCAATAACAATTTTAGAAGCTCTATCTTTCTTTATAGGATTAAAACTCATAATTCACCTCGATATAATACGCAATAATAGAATAAAATATTATAAATATTTAATACCATAAAGGCAATGAAAATAATTAATATTGTCAGAAAGACTTTTATTTACTACATACTAAATCTTTATGATAACAATAATAATAAGAAAAAAGAATTAAATTAAGTATGCTATTTTCATGATGCTTCTTAGATAAGTATGTGCAAAATTATAACATATATTTCTCTAATGCCATAGTTCATTAAAAAACGGAAAAGAAGCAATTAAGCAGTTCTTACAAATTATCCTAAACCTTTTCTGATTGTTTAGTCAAAGGTCCCTGTACAAATAAAATCATTCTATCTATTAAAAATAAGTGAGAATGCTAATAAACTTTGCACCAACACATAAAATTGGTATTCAAAAATAATTTGAAATATTATATTTCATAGTCATTAATAAAGTGAACAAATAATAAAAAACACCCTTTTTTATTTTCTGAAATTTACCTATCTGAATAAATAAATAAATAAGTAAAACACTTACTGACAAAATTTAACTTTGTTTATAATTAACTATTTTTTAAACTTTAATAACAAGTAAAGAACCTTTTCAAAAATTTTGAGGAGTTTGTCGATGACCATGAACGTATCTATTTAGCACTTAAGGAATGTAATCTAACAGAACAAGAGATGGGCTTCACATATCCAAAAAAGTTTAGAAATTCTAATGCATCATTAAATAAAATATTTGAGAACTAACTTAGTTTATTTTAGAGTATTTATGAAAATAAAATTTAGGTTCCAGCAAAAATAGGGATGTGGTGAAAAACCGCTAATATTCTTTTTGTTAGAATATCTTTATAAATCTTTAGTAATTATATGAAAAAATTAATACGCTCGGATAAAATGAAAAAGCTTGTAAATCTTAATTAATAACATTTACAAGCTTTTTTCATTTCTAATAAGAATATGGTGCTACTATATTGTTACATCCCAGCCTCTACATTCAAAAAAATAAATTGTTATGTTTCTGACGAATCAATGTTACAAGAAGTCTAACTTAGCTTTAAAGGAAAAAGTTATTGTTTTAGCTGGGAACTTCCTCGTTCTTTTTATCTTTCTTTTCCAATGCAAGGCTCCAGATCGTAAGAAGAACTCCGGCCAAAACCATAATTGAAGCCATCCATGGTGTGTGTTGCAACCCTATAATATCCGTTACTGCTCCTCCGACGTATGCGCCTAACGCAATTCCACGTTAAATGATGCGATATTAAGAGATGAAGCAACATCCTTCTTCTCTACAACATGGGTTTTCCTTATTCAAGTAGTATATCTTTTGGTCTTATTTTTAAAGGAAATAGTATGATGACTTATGAAGGGTAGGATTAAGCAGTTGTTAAGTAACAACTGCTTAAGAAGGTAAACAAACATAACACAATAGCTGAAAGAAAATGGCTAGGATAGTCTCCGAGCCATTTTCTTTCATACGTTATTCAAATTCAAACCAGAAAAAGTATAAAGCACAGTTAAACTAGTCGGATTTTCTGTTCATTAGGGATTTAACCAATTCTGGCTAATTATCGTTGAATAATGGAATTTCTAATTATTCACCTTTCAAGTTTTTCAATACTTTCTTTCTTACAAAATCAAGATGACTGTACATACTAGCATATGCCTCAACTGGATCACGTTTTTCAAGCGCGTTATAAATATCAATATGATAGTTTAAAGTTTGAGCTAGATTTCGATCTTCTAAAGGTATCTGTTCTAATACTTTTTGATGAAAATTTTGTAATGGGTCAATAATTGCTTCAAAAAGAGGAATATTGGCCGCAAGAGCAATAATTTTGTGAAATTCTTTATCGATCTCTGAGGAATCCTCTGATGGGAGTGATTTCATTTCTTCGATAAGGTCTCTTAACTTTGCTAGTTCTTCATCTGTTATTTTTTCAGCTGCTAATGTAATTAAACCTAGTTCTAATGCGACCCTTGTTTCAATTATTGAAGAAAGATCCGTTGCTGAGAGCGCTAACATCATTGAAAATGGTTTACTTCCAATCTTATCAGAAAAAAATGTGCCATTTCGGGTTTTTCGATTAACAATTCCTAATACTTCTAAAGAGGTCATTGCTTCTCTTATGACAGGTCTACTCACATTACAGATTTCCATTAATTCTAATTCCGACGGAAGTCTATCTCCTGGTTTTAGTTGGCCTGTTGTTAGTAAAGAGATAATTTCATCAATTACCTGGTTTGAGAGTGTTTTGCGACTAAGTGATTTAATATCTACACTTTTATTTTCCATCTTGATCCTCCTTTCTCGAATTAATATTGTATGACAAATTTAATAAAAGCGTAATTCAATAAATGAAAGTTGTCAAGATTGGGATACTTCTCCGTATAGCGTTCTGCAATTTCTAGAGAAAATTCATCTACAACTTTTTGTAACTAATCATAATAGAAGATACATATTTTCAAGAATTTAACCCATTTCTTTTTTATTGAACCGCTTTTTACTATAATTGAACCAACTTTCCATTTGATTGAACCATTACCATCATTCAATCGATCGTCTTCCTTTTGAGGAAAAAAATAAAAAATGCGCTACTCTTAGAGCAACGCACGTATAAACAAGAGAATTATCTTACTAAACAAGGATTTTTAGGGTCAAACTTCCATCCTGGAACTAGGTATTGCATCGCTAAAGCATCATCACGAGCACCAAGTCCTTTTTGAAGATAAAGCTGATGTGCTTTTTCAATCTGATCCATATCCACCTCTATTCCAAGTCCAGGTTTTGAAGGAACATCTACCATTCCACCAACAATTTTAAAAGGTTCTTTTGTCAAACTTTGACCATCTTGCCAGATCCAGTGTGTATCTATCGCTGTAATTTTCCCAGGAGCCGCCGCAGCAACATGTGTAAACATCGCTAATGATATATCAAAGTGATTATTAGAGTGTGAGCCCCAAGTCAATCCCCATTCATGGCACATTTGAGCAACACGTACAGAGCCCTGCATTGTCCAGAAATGTGGATCTGCCAGAGGGATATCCACTGATTGAAGCTGGATCGAATGCCCCATTTGTCGCCAATCTGTTGCAATCATATTTGTTGCGGTAGGGAGACCGGTTGCTCTTCTGAATTCCGCCATCACCTCACGAGCAGAATAGCCATTTTCTGCCCCACATGGGTCTTCAGCATAAGCTAATACATGATGCTGATCGCGGCAAAGCCTAATTGCATCCTTTAACAGCCAGCCGCCATTTGGATCAAGTGTAATTCGAGCTTCTGGAAAACGTTCTGCCAACGCAGTTACAGCTTCTATTTCTTCTTCCCCGCGCAGGACGCCGCCTTTTAATTTAAAATCATTAAACCCATAACGAGAATGTGTGGCTTCTGCTAAGCGAACAATGGCTTCCGGTGTTAATGCTTCTTCATGACGAAGGCGGAACCAATCTTCCTCTGCTTCTGGGTCACTTAAATAAGCAAGATCAGTTTTATTGCGATCGCCTACATAAAAGAGATAGCCGAGCATCTCAACTTTATCTCGCTGCTGACCTTCACCGAGTAAAGCTGCAACAGGGACACCTAAATATTGTCCTACTAAATCTAGAAGTGCAGCTTCTAATGCCGTGACAGCATGTATGGTAATACGAAGATCAAATGTTTGCAGGCCGCGTCCACCGCTATCCCGCTCTGCAAATTGTCTACGAACAGTATTTAAAATATTGTTATAAGTTCCAATTGACTGTCCAATAACCAATGGTTTTGCATCTTCTAGCGTTTGGCGAATTTTTTCACCACCTGGTACTTCACCGACACCTGTATTTCCTTTGTTATCTTTTAAAATCACAATATTTCGTGTGAAATATGGAGCGTGCGCACCACTCAAATTTAGAAGCATGCTATCATGTCCTGCAACAGGGATGACAGTCATTTCTTTAATAATAGGTGCACCTGTTTCGATATTTTCTTTTACTAATTGCGTATTCATATTCTTCTCTCCCATCAAAATAGATTAGTAGATTAAGATTTTAAATCGACCCGTTTAATTTCACCAACAAGGAATAAATAGCTGAAGATTGCTACAAGTGCATTCGCACCGACGAAGACAAGCGCTCCGTTGAAGGACCCAGTTGTGCCAATAATATATCCGATAATGATTGGTGTCGTAATCCCTGCGATATTACCAAATGTATTAAATAGACCTCCACTCACACCAGACATTTCTTTTGGTGATGTATCTGACACGACTGCCCAACCCAGTGCTCCAAATCCTTTGCCGAAAAACGCTAAAGCCATCACAAAAATAACGACCCATTGAGCCTCAACATAATTGGCGGCAACCAAGCTCATTGACAAGACCATGCCAATAACAATCGGTGTTTTACGAGCAATTGTTAATGAAAACCCTTTTCGTAATAAGAAGTCTGAGAACATTCCACCAAGAATACCACCCAAAAACCCACAAATGGCTGGAAGAGAAGCAATAAATCCTACTTCTAAAATCGTCATCCCTCTTTCTTGGACAAGATAGACAGGGAACCATGTAAGAAAGAAATATGTTAGAGTTGTAATACAATATTGGCCAAGGTAAATCCCTAACAGCATTCGGTTGGATAATAGTTTCCTAATATTATTCCAATTTGCCCCTTTCTCTTCCTTCTTTTTTGTTTCGGCTGTTTGATCCATATTAATTAAAGCTCCACCTGCTTCGATATAATCGAGCTCAGCCTTATTAATACGTGGATGATCTTTTGGACTATAAATTGATTTGAACCAGATGAAGGCAACGATGATTCCAAGCGCACCCATAAAGAAGAATACATATTCCCACCCAAATTGATATGTAATATACCCCATGATAGGTGCAAAGAGAACGGTTGCAAAATACTGTGCTGAATTAAATGTGGCTGCTGCTGTTCCACGTTCATGGCTTGGGAACCAAGAAGCTACAATCCTGCTGTTTGCTGGAAATGATGGTGCCTCAGCTAGACCAACCAGGAAACGGAGTCCGAATAAAACCATTACTGCTGTACCTGCAGTTCCGAAAAAACCGATAAATCCTTGTAAAAGTGTAAAACTTGACCAAAGGAAAATACTCCAAAAATAAACCTTTTTTGAACCAAATTTGTCAAGCAGCCATCCTCCAGGAATTTGTCCCGCCACATATGACCAAGCAAACGCTGAGAAAACATAGCCCATCATGACTGAATCTAAACCAAGCTGACTAGACATATCTGTTCCAGCAATTGATAACGTTGCCCGATCAGCATAATTAAGAGCAGTGACTAGAAATAACATAAAAACAATAAACCAACGTGCACGTGTTTTCTTTTGAGTTGTAGGAATCAATGGTGAAGTACTAATAACTTTTTCAGGTGCGCTCATAAATTCACTTCCTTCATATTGATTTTTGACATCGCTTACATAAAACCAATCTAAAGCTCCCCATCCTATTGTCGAGCATTCACATAAGTTCTCACACCTTTTTTAGAAGATTAAAAATATAATATTTTTGTCTAATAGTAAGACAAATAAAATTGGTTGTCAACGGCTTTTATGCTGTAAAAAAATTATGAATCGTACCTGTGCGGTTACATATTAATCTGAAAGAAATCGGCAAATTTGGCAATAAAAATTTGATTTATTTGAAAATAAAAAAAATACAATTGACCTATTCGTTCATTTGTCTTACAATAAAACAAACAAATCAAGATCAAACAAACTGGGGGTATGGAGATGGAAAAAATTCGTAAAGCACCAAAAGGGATTTTAGGTTTTCCAGTAGCACCATTTACAGAAAACAATAAACTTGATGAACAGAAACTTGCTCAAAATATTAAATTTCTACTAGACGAAGGACTTGAGGCCATATTTGTTGCCTGTGCAGCTGGAGAATATCCCTCTCTAACCAAAGAGGAATATGAAACAATGGTTGATGTAGCTGTAAGTGTTACAAACAAAAAAGTTCCTGTTTACACTGGTGTCGGTGGAAATATTCAAACTTCTTTGGAGCTTGCAAAGATTTCTGAAGATAAAGGAGCCGATGGCTATTTGATCTTACCTCCCTATCTTGTAACAGGTGAACAAGCAGGTATGGCAAGTTACTTCAAAACGATAGCTGAAAGTACAGACTTAAATGCAATTGTCTATCAACGTGATAATGTGGCATTTTCAATCTCCACACTGGAAGCGCTTGCGGATGTTCCCCAGGTCGTCGGTGTGAAAGATGGATTAGGAAATATAGAGTTAAATACACTCTTGACCCAAACGTTTAAAAATCGCTTTGGCTGGCTAAATGGTATGCCTTTGGCTGAAGTAACAATGCCTGCCTATGTACCACTTGGCTTTGATTCTTACTCGTCTGCAATTTCGAACTATATACCTCATATTTCAAGGATATTCTATCAAGCAGTCTTGAAAAATGATCAAGTTACAGTTGGTGATATTTATCAACACGTCATTTTGCCAATTAACAATATTCGCCGTAAACGAAACGGGTATGCAGTATCTCTCATTAAAGCTGGTATGGAAATTATGGGTATGCCTGTTGGCCAAACAGTAAGAATGCCAATCCTTCCAGTAGAAAAGGAACACTATGCAGAAATGGAAAGAATTTTAGAAAATGCATTAAATCGTTATCCAAAAGAATTGGTAACTCAATCTTTATAGAGAGGTGGACTTAACATGACAATAAAAGTGGAAACGAAAAGATATCTTAATTTTATCAATGGAGAATGGACTCCTTCCGTAACAAGCGAAGTAGAAAGAAGTATGAACCCAGCAGATAAAAATGATGTGATCGGCTTAGTCCAAAAATCAACAAAAGAGGACTTGAACAATGCGGTGAAAGCTGCAAAACTGGCAAAGGATGCGTGGCGAAAGCTTTCTGCTTCGCAGCGTGGCGAGTATTTATACAAAGCAGCTAGTATTCTAGAAAAAAGAATCAACGATATTGCTGAATGTGCAACACGTGAAATGGGCAAAACACTTGCCGAATCAAAAGGTGAAACAGCAAGAGGTATTGCTATTTTAAAGTATTACGCTGGTGAAGGTATGCGTAAAGTCGGAGATGTCATTCCATCAACTGACCCTTCTGCTCTAATGTTTACGACACGCGTACCACTTGGAGTTGTAGGAGTTATTACACCATGGAACTTCCCAATTGCGATTCCTATTTGGAAGATGGCACCTGCCCTTGTCTATGGAAATACGATTGTTATAAAACCAGCAACAGAAACAGCTGTTACTTGTGCAAAAATTATCGAGTGCTTTGAAGAAGCCGGATTCCCTCCTGGCGTTGTTAATATGCTGACAGGACCAGGAAGCGTTGTCGGTCAAGGTATTGCCGATCATGAAGATGTTAACGGAATTACCTTTACAGGCTCGAATGGAGTCGGGAAACAAATTGGTCAGTCAGCATTAGCACGCGGCGCAAAATACCAACTTGAAATGGGCGGAAAAAATCCAGTAATCGTTGCAGCTGATGCTGACCTGCAACTTGCTGTAAATGCTGTTATCGACGGTGCTTTCCGTTCAACTGGACAAAAATGTACAGCAACAAGTCGTGTTATTGTGTTATCAGATGTTTACCAGGAATTTAAGAAGGCTCTTGTAGAGAAAACAAAAGAAATAACAATTGGCAATGGTTTAGATCGGGATACATGGATGGGTCCTTGTGCAAGTGAAGGTCAATTAAATACAGTTCTTTCTTATATAAATAAAGGCTTAGAAGAAGGCGCAACCCTACTAATTGGCGGAAAACGTGCAGAGAAAGGTACACTAGGAAATGGTTATTATGTAGAACCGACGATTTTTGAAAACTGTTCACAAGACATGGCCATTGTACAAGAAGAAATATTCGGTCCAGTTATTGCTCTTTTAAAAGCGGAGTCTGTAGAAGAAGCCCTTCAAATCGCAAATAATGTTGAATATGGCCTTAGTGCTTCAATTTTCACAACAAATATTCAACACTTCCTGTCCTTTATTCAAGATATGGAAGCTGGATTAATTCGAATTAATGCTGAAAGTGCTGGTGTAGAATTACAGGCCCCATTTGGAGGAATGAAAAATTCAAGCTCTCATTCACGCGAACAAGGTGAGGCTGCTAAAGAGTTTTTTACATCAATAAAAACGGTGTTTGTAAAATAAAGATGATCAAACAATGGAACTTGCCAAAATTAGATCTTCTATAGTTATAGTTTGTGTGCGGCTCTTTATTTTTTGTACCCTTGTCCTGGTTAATAGACATGTAGTTTAGCTGATTAATCGTCTAGGAAGAAGAAATAATATTTATTATGGAGGGTAGCAAATGTGGGTCATCACGCAATATTCAAGAGGTAATATTTCAATGTATGAATTTAAAACAGAACAAGAAGCAAGAGATAGATTCAATATGATCCAGGGCAACAAAATTCTTTCTGAGGTTATTTACTATAATGATCCAAGTTTTCAATAATTATTGAAAGGAAAAACGAGATCAATGATCTTAAGGGGTATATTAAAACTTAGTAATAAGATAGATGCTCATCGCCAGGATATTCCTACATTAGTGCAAAATAAAGGTATTTCTCACCCAGACGTTATCACCACAACACAAAAATTATCAGAAGAAATTGAAATAATGCAACATATCATTGATTCTATTCAATCTATAAAAAATAATCATACTAGGAAAAGTGATAACGAATCGTTAAAGCAAGACTTAAGAAATATCAATAAGTACCGCTAAAAGATTTTACAGAGATCGTTAACAATCTCATATTTTAAAAAATAGAGATTCATGAGTGTATAAAACATGAACCTCTATTTTTTACTATTTTCCCCTAATAGGACATTAAAGTGAGTATCTATTAAGAAAAAGCTTGATCTATTGCATTTATAAAATTAGGCTCAAAATCACCTGCATATCGTTTTGTGACATTAACATCTCTATGTCCAGCCAATTTTGCTACTGTGTGTATATCAATCCCCTTATTGATCAGCTTCTGACAAAACGTATGTCGTAATTTATGTGGATTAACATCATATTTTTGTAACATATATTGTACTGCTCTAGTGGATATTCTTTTATTAACACTTGAAATAAATAAGGCCTTACAAATTGTTTCTAAAGAATCTATATAATCTTTAAGATGTTTACTTAATTCTTTTGATAGTGGAATCTCTCTATCAATGTCACCTTGTTTGTTTCTAACGATTAAGGTGCTATTTTTTTCTTCCATTTTTATATCATCTACATTTAGAGCACACAACTCAGAAATTCGAATACCTGTGTACAATAAAGTATAAACAATTGCTGTGTTTCGAAGATTCCCATCTGACTCAACATCCTTTAATAATTGCTTTTCCTCACTTTCTGCAAGTGATTCAGGTATTTCATTGTCCTGAATTTTTTCTTTACGTTGGACATCAATAATTATTTCTGATTTCTCCAAAAAGCGTGAAAAAACACTTATTGCGGCAAGGTATTTTTCAATTGTACCTGCACTTTTTTGCTGTTTTTCTAATTCATACATAAATAATTGAACATCATTCTTTGAAATCTGATCAAGAACTTGATTTCTAGTTTTTAACCATGATTGAAATTTTTCAAGTACCCCTACATAAGTTTTTATTGTACCATCAGCTTTCCCTTGTGCAATTTGCCACTTTGAAAATTCAACTATGATATTCTCTGAGCCAGTGTCTTTCAAATCAATCACCGCCTAATTTTTAGAAAAGTATGAATCTAATTTTCATTATACAATAATAATTCATGTCACTCAACTTCTGTGAAATATTGGAGGCAGAAAGCTGGTAAAATGACTTTTGAGAGACAATGAAAATAAACAAATTAAAAAAGCGATTGCTTTATAGCAATCGCTTTTAATATAGTAGGACAAAATTAAGATTTCTAGAGACTACGCGCCTTAGAGGATTCGAACCTCTGACCGACAGCTTAGAAGGCTGTTGCTCTATCCTGCTGAGCTAAAGGCGCATGAAATAATATGGCGGAGAAGGAGGGATTTGAACCCTCGCGCCGCTTACACGACCTACACCCTTAGCAGGGGCGCCTCTTCAGCCACTTGAGTACTTCCCCATATGGCTCCGCAGGTAGGACTCGAACCTACGACCGATCGGTTAACAGCCGATAGCTCTACCACTGAGCTACTGCGGAATAAAATAAAATGGTGGGCCTAAATGGACTCGAACCATCGACCTCACGCTTATCAGGCGTGCGCTCTAACCAGCTGAGCTATAGGCCCATTTTGTCTAGCTTCGGCTCCTAGCTTTTCGGCCGCTTCGATCTGTTCCCACAAATCCAAAACCAGGATTTGCATGACCAGCTCTCCATCGTCTCTCAAAGCTGAACAGTCGCCTACGCATTTCACATTTTGGAGCGGGTGAAGGGAATCGAACCCTCATCATCAGCTTGGAAGGCTGAGGTTTTACCACTAAACTACACCCGCATATCGAAATATTGGAGGCACCACCCGGATTTGAACCGGGGATAAAGGTTTTGCAGACCTCTGCCTTACCACTTGGCTATGATGCCTTATAAATATGGCTGGGCTAGCTGGATTCGAACCAACGAATGACGGAGTCAAAGTCCGTTGCCTTACCGCTTGGCTATAGCCCATTGATTAGCTTCATGCAAAACTTCCAGAATATGCTGCACGAAATATCGTCGACTACTAAGTATACTTTAAAGCAAGATAAAAACTACTCACTCAGTATCGCCTTTATTTAAAAAAACTATTCTAGCATGCAAAACCCGCAAGATAGTTATTCTTCTAGGAAATAGTCACTACCAAGTCAATTTTAAAACTTAATAAAATCTGTACAATTTCATCAAATTTTTCTTTCTAACAACTCTTATGTGTAGCGCTAATTGAAACCTATTCCCTCTAATAAAAAATGGGGCGACTGATGGGAATCGAACCCACGAATGTCGGAACCACAATCCGATGCGTTAACCACTTCGCCACAATCGCCATTATAAAATTGGCAGGGGCAGTAGGAATCGAACCCACATCAAAGGTTTTGGAGACCTCTATTCTACCGTTAAACTATGCCCCTATTAAAATGGTGGAGGGGGGCAGATTCGAACTGCCGAACCCTAAGGAGCGGATTTACAGTCCGCCGCGTTTAGCCACTTCGCTACCCCTCCATATGATTTAGAAGAATACAAATCAGATTATGTTTAAAGGTGGCTCGGGACGGAATCGAACCGCCGACACATGGATTTTCAGTCCATTGCTCTACCGACTGAGCTACCGAGCCACACACAATCTATTTCCATGTCATTAGTAGTTGTTACTCCTACTGGAATAAAATGGCGGTCCGGACGGGACTCGAACCCGCGACCTCCTGCGTGACAGGCAGGCATTCTAACCAACTGAACTACCGGACCATTTTGGTTCCACTTAACAGCACTACTATGTTTCCTCGCTAAGAAGAATAACCAACGTAGCATCGTCAACTAAAATTGGTTGCGGGGACAGGATTTGAACCTGCGACCTTCGGGTTATGAGCCCGACGAGCTACCGGACTGCTCCACCCCGCGACAATAAAGAGAATTAATTATGGAGGAGGAAGGGGGATTCGAACCCCCGCGGGCTTTGACACCCCTGTCGGTTTTCAAGACCGATCCCTTCAGCCGGACTTGGGTATTCCTCCATCATAAGTGGAGCCTAGCGGGATCGAACCGCTGACCTCCTGCGTGCAAAGCAGGCGCTCTCCCAGCTGAGCTAAGGCCCCATAAATTAGAATATCCAAATTCTCCATTAAGAAAAATGGTGCCGGCGAGAGGACTTGAACCCCCAACCTACTGATTACAAGTCAGTTGCTCTACCAATTGAGCTACACCGGCATAATTAAAATATTGTTGAATTAATTTATTTGTACTTAATAATGGTGGAGGATGACGGGATCGAACCGCCGACCCTCTGCTTGTAAGGCAGATGCTCTCCCAGCTGAGCTAATCCTCCAATGAAAGGTGTAAATGGTGACCCGTACGGGATTCGAACCCGTGTTACCGCCGTGAAAGGGCGGTGTCTTAACCGCTTGACCAACGGGCCAATTATAAATTGACAAAATAATAGCCCCAACTAAGGGGCTTTTGCCTGGCAACGTCCTACTCTCACAAGGGGAAACCCCTAACTACCATCGGCGCTGAAGAGCTTAACTTCCGTGTTCGGCATGGGAACGGGTGTGACCTCTTCGCCATCGTCACCAGACATTTAGTTTGAAGGTTGTTCCTTCAAAACTAGATAACGATTCACAATTCAATTCACTTTGTTTAACGCATATATATTAGGTTAAGTCCTCGATCGATTAGTATCAGTCAGCTCCACACGTCACCGCGCTTCCACCTCTGACCTATCAACCTGATCATCTTTCAGGGATCTTACTAGCTTGCGCTATGGGAAATCTCATCTTGAGGGGGGCTTCATGCTTAGATGCTTTCAGCACTTATCCCTTCCGCACATAGCTACCCAGCTATGCCTTTGGCAAGACAACTGGTACACCAGCGGTGCGTCCATCCCGGTCCTCTCGTACTAAGGACAGCTCCTCTCAAATTTCCTACGCCCACGACGGATAGGGACCGAACTGTCTCACGACGTTCTGAACCCAGCTCGCGTACCGCTTTAATGGGCGAACAGCCCAACCCTTGGGACCGACTACAGCCCCAGGATGCGATGAGCCGACATCGAGGTGCCAAACCTCCCCGTCGATGTGGACTCTTGGGGGAGATAAGCCTGTTATCCCCGGGGTAGCTTTTATCCGTTGAGCGATGGCCCTTCCATGCGGAACCACCGGATCACTAAGCCCGACTTTCGTCCCTGCTCGACTTGTAGGTCTCGCAGTCAAGCTCCCTTGTGCCTTTACACTCTACGAATGATTTCCAACCATTCTGAGGGAACCTTTGGGCGCCTCCGTTACATTTTAGGAGGCGACCGCCCCAGTCAAACTGCCCACCTGACACTGTCTCCCAGCCCGATAAGGGCTGCGGGTTAGAATTTCAATACAGCCAGGGTAGTATCCCACCGACGCCTCCACCGAAGCTAGCGCTCCGGCTTCTCAGGCTCCTACCTATCCTGTACAAGCTGTACCAAAATTCAATATCAGGCTACAGTAAAGCTCCACGGGGTCTTTCCGTCCTGTCGCGGGTAACCTGCATCTTCACAGGTACTATAATTTCACCGAGTCTCTCGTTGAGACAGTGCCCAGATCGTTACGCCTTTCGTGCGGGTCGGAACTTACCCGACAAGGAATTTCGCTACCTTAGGACCGTTATAGTTACGGCCGCCGTTTACTGGGGCTTCGGTTCAAAGCTTCGCTTGCGCTAACCTCTCCCCTTAACCTTCCAGCACCGGGCAGGCGTCAGCCCCTATACTTCGCCTTGCGGCTTCGCAGAGACCTGTGTTTTTGCTAAACAGTCGCCTGGGCCTATTCACTGCGGCTTTTCGCAGGGCAAGCCCTGAAAAAGCACCCCTTCTCCCGAAGTTACGGGGTCATTTTGCCGAGTTCCTTAACGAGAGTTCTCTCGCTCACCTTAGGATTCTCTCCTCGCCTACCTGTGTCGGTTTGCGGTACGGGCACCTCTCACCTCGCTAGAGGCTTTTCTTGGCAGTGTGGAATCAGGAACTTCGGTACTATATTTCCCTCGCCATCACAGCTCAGCCTTTGCGACAACGGGATTTGCCTCGTTGTCAGCCTAACTGCTTGGACGCGCTAATCCAACAGCGCGCTTACCCTATCCTTCTGCGTCCCCCCATTGCTCAAATGGTGAGGAGGTGGTACAGGAATTTCAACCTGTTGTCCATCGCCTACGCCTTTCGGCCTCGGCTTAGGTCCCGACTAACCCTGAGCGGACGAGCCTTCCTCAGGAAACCTTAGGCATTCGGTGGAGGGGATTCTCACCCCTCTTTCGCTACTCATACCGGCATTCTCACTTCTAAGCGCTCCACTAGTCCTTCCGGTCTAGCTTCACAGCCCTTAGAACGCTCTCCTACCATTGTTCGTAAGAACAATCCACAGCTTCGGTGATACGTTTAGCCCCGGTACATTTTCGGCGCAGAGTCACTCGACCAGTGAGCTATTACGCACTCTTTAAATGGTGGCTGCTTCTAAGCCAACATCCTGGTTGTCTAAGCAACTCCACATCCTTTTCCACTTAACGTATACTTTGGGACCTTAGCTGGTGGTCTGGGCTGTTTCCCTCTTGACTACGGATCTTATCACTCGCAGTCTGACTCCTGAACATAAGTCTTTGGCATTCGGAGTTTGACTGAATTCGGTAACCCGATGGGGGCCCCTAGTCCAATCAGTGCTCTACCTCCAAGACTCTCAATTTCAAGGCTAGCCCTAAAGCTATTTCGGAGAGAACCAGCTATCTCCAAGTTCGATTGGAATTTCTCCGCTACCCACACCTCATCCCCGCACTTTTCAACGTGCGTGGGTTCGGGCCTCCATTCAGTGTTACCTGAACTTCACCCTGGACATGGGTAGATCACCTGGTTTCGGGTCTACGACCACGTACTCTTTCGCCCTATTCAGACTCGCTTTCGCTGCGGCTCCGTCTCATCAACTTAACCTTGCACGGGATCGTAACTCGCCGGTTCATTCTACAAAAGGCACGCCATTACCCATTAACGGGCTTTGACTACTTGTAGGCACACGGTTTCAGGATCTCTTTCACTCCCCTTCCGGGGTGCTTTTCACCTTTCCCTCACGGTACTGGTTCACTATCGGTCACTAGGGAGTATTTAGCCTTGGGAGATGGTCCTCCCTGCTTCCGACGGGATTTCACGTGTCCCGCCGTACTCAGGATCCACTCTGGAGGGAACGAAGTTTCAACTACAGGGTTGTTACCTTCTTTGACGGGCCTTTCCAGACCTCTTCATTTACTCCGTTCCTTTGTAACTCCGTATAGAGTGTCCTACAACCCCAAGAGGCAAGCCTCTTGGTTTGGGCTAATTCCGTTTCGCTCGCCGCTACTTGGGAAATCGCGTTTGCTTTCTCTTCCTCCGGGTACTTAGATGTTTCAGTTCCCCGGGTCTGCCTTTATCACCCTATGTATTCAGGTGAAAATACTACTCCATTACGAGCAGTGGGTTCCCCCATTCGGAAATCTCCGGATCAAAGCTTACTTACAGCTCCCCGAAGCATATCGGTGTTAGTACCGTCCTTCATCGGCTCCTAGTGCCAAGGCATCCACCGTGCGCCCTTAACAACTTAACCTTTGACATTATAAATGTCATTTTAATCATTATTAAGAGAATCACTAAACTAAGCTTTAAACTCAGTGAATTACTTGAATTGTTATCGTTATCTAGTTTTCAAGGAACAAAGCACAGGATGTGCAAACGCATGCGTTGCCACAGGACGTGGCGCCTTTAGCAGGCGATCCTTTAAAAAGGAACTTATCGTATGCATAATGTTTTTAATCCTATGTGTATCATCATTGAGAGATAGTTCTCTCAAAACTAAACAAAGTCAGAAACGTCTTTTTAATGAAGTAATAAAACTTCATATTATCCTTAGAAAGGAGGTGATCCAGCCGCACCTTCCGATACGGCTACCTTGTTACGACTTCACCCCAATCATCTGTCCCACCTTAGGCGGCTGGCTCCTTACGGTTACCCCACCGACTTCGGGTGTTACAAACTCTCGTGGTGTGACGGGCGGTGTGTACAAGGCCCGGGAACGTATTCACCGCGGCATGCTGATCCGCGATTACTAGCGATTCCGGCTTCATGCAGGCGAGTTGCAGCCTGCAATCCGAACTGAGAATGGTTTTATGGGATTGGCTTGACTTCGCAGTCTTGCAGCCCTTTGTACCATCCATTGTAGCACGTGTGTAGCCCAGGTCATAAGGGGCATGATGATTTGACGTCATCCCCACCTTCCTCCGGTTTGTCACCGGCAGTCACCTTAGAGTGCCCAACTAAATGCTGGCAACTAAGATCAAGGGTTGCGCTCGTTGCGGGACTTAACCCAACATCTCACGACACGAGCTGACGACAACCATGCACCACCTGTCACCACTGTCCCCGAAGGGAAAGGTATATCTCTATACCGGGCAGTGGGATGTCAAGACCTGGTAAGGTTCTTCGCGTTGCTTCGAATTAAACCACATGCTCCACCGCTTGTGCGGGCCCCCGTCAATTCCTTTGAGTTTCAGTCTTGCGACCGTACTCCCCAGGCGGAGTGCTTAATGCGTTTGCTGCAGCACTAAAGGGCGGAAACCCTCTAACACTTAGCACTCATCGTTTACGGCGTGGACTACCAGGGTATCTAATCCTGTTCGCTCCCCACGCTTTCGCGCCTCAGTGTCAGTTACAGACCAGAAAGTCGCCTTCGCCACTGGTGTTCCTCCAAATCTCTACGCATTTCACCGCTACACTTGGAATTCCACTTTCCTCTTCTGCACTCAAGTTCCCCAGTTTCCAATGACCCTCCACGGTTGAGCCGTGGGCTTTCACATCAGACTTAAGAAACCACCTGCGCGCGCTTTACGCCCAATAATTCCGGACAACGCTTGCCACCTACGTATTACCGCGGCTGCTGGCACGTAGTTAGCCGTGGCTTTCTGGTTAGGTACCGTCAAGGTACCAGCAGTTACTCTGGTACTTGTTCTTCCCTAACAACAGAACTTTACGACCCGAAGGCCTTCATCGTTCACGCGGCGTTGCTCCGTCAGACTTTCGTCCATTGCGGAAGATTCCCTACTGCTGCCTCCCGTAGGAGTCTGGGCCGTGTCTCAGTCCCAGTGTGGCCGATCACCCTCTCAGGTCGGCTACGCATCGTCGCCTTGGTGAGCCGTTACCTCACCAACTAGCTAATGCGCCGCGGGTCCATCTGTAAGTGATAGCCGAAGCCATCTTTCAATGTCGAACCATGCGGTTCGAAATGTTATCCGGTATTAGCTCCGGTTTCCCGGAGTTATCCCAATCTTACAGGCAGGTTACCCACGTGTTACTCACCCGTCCGCCGCTAATCTTTGGGAGCAAGCTCCCTCAGATTCGCTCGACTTGCATGTATTAGGCACGCCGCCAGCGTTCGTCCTGAGCCAGGATCAAACTCTCCAATAAAGAGTTGATATAGCTCTTAAAATTTGTACTATATAGTACGTTTTTGTTAATTAGAATTAACGTTGACGTTCTGCTTTGTTTAGTTTTCAAAGAACTATTTCGACTGATTTAAAACATATCAGCGACAAGGAATATCATATCAAACATTTTCATCTTTGTCAACTTCTGCGAAAATTATTTTTAAAAGAAAAACATTGTTTCAATTAATAATTTTCTTAGTAGCAACAATTAATATCTTATCACTTAACTTCGTAGAAGTCAATAACAAATTGCTCAATCACTTTTTGACTTTTCAATGATGTCTCAGTGGAGCTTTCTTATATTACTATCGTTTATTATGAAAGTCAACATTTTTCTAGACATAGTTTTTATTTTTTTTGATTTCACCATTTATATAGAGAATAGATCTTTTAATATTGTACTAATAAGCAATAATTTCTTTACTATAGACTCAGTATTTAACGCTTTTTGATAAAACTTAACTTCTTCACTTTAGTTAAATCATCTAAAGAGTAACTTTGTTTCAGTTGTTCAATGACAGGGTATAGAATTTAAAAAATGGGAGGTTCTACAATGGTTATGAATAAACTAAAAAAAATGCTTAAGGATCCTAAAGTAAAGGAAGCAATAACCGATAAAGTAATGCCGGCTATTAAAAAAGAGATCAAAAAAAGAAAATCAAACAAATAATAACTATTAGGATTTTTACATATTTACATCTGTAATGAATAGTAAACATAACTTACAGGTTCAGTTATAATTTAGAAACTATATTAAAATTCTTAGTTATTAAAAAGTTTATTTATTAATAACCAAGTGAATTGCTAGAAATTTCAATTTAATTTGATTCGCTTTTTCACCTGAAAATGTAAACCAATTTCTAGGTAGACCCAATTAAATAGCTGCTTACAATGTACCTTAAAAATACTAGGTCTAGAATAATAAAAAGAGCGGTTGCTTATTAGCAATCGCTCTTCATTCGTAAAACAGCATATTAACGTTAATCATTTATGATTTAAATCTTACGATTTACACAATTAATTTAATTTTAGCAGTAGCTAATCTATTAGCAAAAAATGGCGGTCCGGACGGGACTCGAACCCGCGACCTCCTGCGTGACAGGCAGGCATTCTAACCAACTGAACTACCGGACCATTTTGGTTGCACTTAACAGCACTACTATGTTTCCTCGCTAAGAAGAATAACCAACGTAGCATCGTCAACTAAAATTGGTTGCGGGGACAGGATTTGAACCTGCGACCTTCGGGTTATGAGCCCGACGAGCTACCGGACTGCTCCACCCCGCGACAATAAAGAAAATTAAATATGGAGGAGGAAGGGGGATTCGAACCCCCGCGGGCTTTGACACCCCTGTCGGTTTTCAAGACCGATCCCTTCAGCCGGACTTGGGTATTCCTCCATCATAAGTGGAGCCTAGCGGGATCGAACCGCTGACCTCCTGCGTGCAAAGCAGGCGCTCTCCCAGCTGAGCTAAGGCCCCATAAATGTTTTAAATAATGGTCGGGAAGACAGGATTCGAACCTGCGACCCCTTGGTCCCAAACCAAGTGCTCTACCAAGCTGAGCTACTTCCCGAATATATGGCGCGCCCGAGAGGAGTCGAACCCCTAACCTTTTGATCCGTAGTCAAACGCTCTATCCAATTGAGCTACGGGCGCATTATATAATATTGTCTAGCTGCGAAAGCCAAACCGTACGGCTGTTTCACTTCTTCCTGGAGTTAAATTACAACTCCTTCTCAGAAGCTCCAACATTAATCACTTTAAGCGGGCTTTCTCCGCTTTTCTATATTGGTGCCGAGGACCGGAATCGAACCGGTACGGTAGTCACCTACCGCAGGATTTTAAGTCCTGTGCGTCTGCCAGTTCCGCCACCCCGGCACGTATTGGAGCGGAAGACGGGATTCGAACCCGCGACCCCCACCTTGGCAAGGTGGTGTTCTACCACTGAACTACTTCCGCAATATTTAAATGATGCGGGTGAAGGGACTTGAACCCCCACGTCACAAGGACACTAGATCCTAAGTCTAGCGCGTCTGCCAATTCCGCCACACCCGCAAGGTGTGTAAATGGTGAGCCATGAAGGACTCGAACCTTCGACCCTCTGATTAAAAGTCAGATGCTCTACCGACTGAGCTAATGGCTCATTTCAATAAGATTCTATTAAAATAAGTGGTGCCGGCGAGAGGACTTGAACCCCCAACCTACTGATTACAAGTCAGTTGCTCTACCAATTGAGCTACACCGGCATAATTAAAATATTGTTGAATTAATTTATTTGTACTTAATAATGGTGGAGGATGACGGGATCGAACCGCCGACCCTCTGCTTGTAAGGCAGATGCTCTCCCAGCTGAGCTAATCCTCCAATGAAAGGTGTAAATGGTGACCCGTACGGGATTCGAACCCGTGTTACCGCCGTGAAAGGGCGGTGTCTTAACCGCTTGACCAACGGGCCAATTATAAATTGACAAAATAATAGCCCCAACTAAGGGGCTTTTGCCTGGCAACGTCCTACTCTCACAAGGGGAAACCCCTAACTACCATCGGCGCTGAAGAGCTTAACTTCCGTGTTCGGCATGGGAACGGGTGTGACCTCTTCGCCATCGTCACCAGACATTTAGTTTGAAGGTTGTTCCTTCAAAACTAGATAACGATTCACAATTCAATTCACTTTGTTTAACGCATATATATTAGGTTAAGTCCTCGATCGATTAGTATCAGTCAGCTCCACACGTCACCGCGCTTCCACCTCTGACCTATCAACCTGATCATCTTTCAGGGATCTTACTAGCTTGCGCTATGGGAAATCTCATCTTGAGGGGGGCTTCATGCTTAGATGCTTTCAGCACTTATCCCTTCCGCACATAGCTACCCAGCTATGCCTTTGGCAAGACAACTGGTACACCAGCGGTGCGTCCATCCCGGTCCTCTCGTACTAAGGACAGCTCCTCTCAAATTTCCTACGCCCACGACGGATAGGGACCGAACTGTCTCACGACGTTCTGAACCCAGCTCGCGTACCGCTTTAATGGGCGAACAGCCCAACCCTTGGGACCGACTACAGCCCCAGGATGCGATGAGCCGACATCGAGGTGCCAAACCTCCCCGTCGATGTGGACTCTTGGGGGAGATAAGCCTGTTATCCCCGGGGTAGCTTTTATCCGTTGAGCGATGGCCCTTCCATGCGGAACCACCGGATCACTAAGCCCGACTTTCGTCCCTGCTCGACTTGTAGGTCTCGCAGTCAAGCTCCCTTGTGCCTTTACACTCTACGAATGATTTCCAACCATTCTGAGGGAACCTTTGGGCGCCTCCGTTACATTTTAGGAGGCGACCGCCCCAGTCAAACTGCCCACCTGACACTGTCTCCCAGCCCGATAAGGGCTGCGGGTTAGAATTTCAATACAGCCAGGGTAGTATCCCACCGACGCCTCCACCGAAGCTAGCGCTCCGGCTTCTCAGGCTCCTACCTATCCTGTACAAGCTGTACCAAAATTCAATATCAGGCTACAGTAAAGCTCCACGGGGTCTTTCCGTCCTGTCGCGGGTAACCTGCATCTTCACAGGTACTATAATTTCACCGAGTCTCTCGTTGAGACAGTGCCCAGATCGTTACGCCTTTCGTGCGGGTCGGAACTTACCCGACAAGGAATTTCGCTACCTTAGGACCGTTATAGTTACGGCCGCCGTTTACTGGGGCTTCGGTTCAAAGCTTCGCTTGCGCTAACCTCTCCCCTTAACCTTCCAGCACCGGGCAGGCGTCAGCCCCTATACTTCGCCTTGCGGCTTCGCAGAGACCTGTGTTTTTGCTAAACAGTCGCCTGGGCCTATTCACTGCGGCTTTTCGCAGGGCAAGCCCTGAAAAAGCACCCCTTCTCCCGAAGTTACGGGGTCATTTTGCCGAGTTCCTTAACGAGAGTTCTCTCGCTCACCTTAGGATTCTCTCCTCGCCTACCTGTGTCGGTTTGCGGTACGGGCACCTCTCACCTCGCTAGAGGCTTTTCTTGGCAGTGTGGAATCAGGAACTTCGGTACTATATTTCCCTCGCCATCACAGCTCAGCCTTTGCGACAACGGGATTTGCCTCGTTGTCAGCCTAACTGCTTGGACGCGCTAATCCAACAGCGCGCTTACCCTATCCTTCTGCGTCCCCCCATTGCTCAAATGGTGAGGAGGTGGTACAGGAATTTCAACCTGTTGTCCATCGCCTACGCCTTTCGGCCTCGGCTTAGGTCCCGACTAACCCTGAGCGGACGAGCCTTCCTCAGGAAACCTTAGGCATTCGGTGGAGGGGATTCTCACCCCTCTTTCGCTACTCATACCGGCATTCTCACTTCTAAGCGCTCCACTAGTCCTTCCGGTCTAGCTTCACAGCCCTTAGAACGCTCTCCTACCATTGTTCGTAAGAACAATCCACAGCTTCGGTGATACGTTTAGCCCCGGTACATTTTCGGCGCAGAGTCACTCGACCAGTGAGCTATTACGCACTCTTTAAATGGTGGCTGCTTCTAAGCCAACATCCTGGTTGTCTAAGCAACTCCACATCCTTTTCCACTTAACGTATACTTTGGGACCTTAGCTGGTGGTCTGGGCTGTTTCCCTCTTGACTACGGATCTTATCACTCGCAGTCTGACTCCTGAACATAAGTCTTTGGCATTCGGAGTTTGACTGAATTCGGTAACCCGATGGGGGCCCCTAGTCCAATCAGTGCTCTACCTCCAAGACTCTCAATTTCAAGGCTAGCCCTAAAGCTATTTCGGAGAGAACCAGCTATCTCCAAGTTCGATTGGAATTTCTCCGCTACCCACACCTCATCCCCGCACTTTTCAACGTGCGTGGGTTCGGGCCTCCATTCAGTGTTACCTGAACTTCACCCTGGACATGGGTAGATCACCTGGTTTCGGGTCTACGACCACGTACTCTTTCGCCCTATTCAGACTCGCTTTCGCTGCGGCTCCGTCTCATCAACTTAACCTTGCACGGGATCGTAACTCGCCGGTTCATTCTACAAAAGGCACGCCATTACCCATTAACGGGCTTTGACTACTTGTAGGCACACGGTTTCAGGATCTCTTTCACTCCCCTTCCGGGGTGCTTTTCACCTTTCCCTCACGGTACTGGTTCACTATCGGTCACTAGGGAGTATTTAGCCTTGGGAGATGGTCCTCCCTGCTTCCGACGGGATTTCACGTGTCCCGCCGTACTCAGGATCCACTCTGGAGGGAACGAAGTTTCAACTACAGGGTTGTTACCTTCTTTGACGGGCCTTTCCAGACCTCTTCATTTACTCCGTTCCTTTGTAACTCCGTATAGAGTGTCCTACAACCCCAAGAGGCAAGCCTCTTGGTTTGGGCTAATTCCGTTTCGCTCGCCGCTACTTGGGAAATCGCGTTTGCTTTCTCTTCCTCCGGGTACTTAGATGTTTCAGTTCCCCGGGTCTGCCTTTATCACCCTATGTATTCAGGTGAAAATACTACTCCATTACGAGCAGTGGGTTCCCCCATTCGGAAATCTCCGGATCAAAGCTTACTTACAGCTCCCCGAAGCATATCGGTGTTAGTACCGTCCTTCATCGGCTCCTAGTGCCAAGGCATCCACCGTGCGCCCTTAACAACTTAACCTTTGACATTATAAATGTCATTTTAATCATTATTAAGAGAATCACTAAACTAAGCGTTTAAACTCAGTGAATTACTTGAATTGTTATCGTTATCTAGTTTTCAAGGAACAAAGCACAGGATGTGCAAACGCATGCGTTGCCACAGGACGTGGCGCCTTTAGCAGGCGATCCTTTAAAAAGGAACTTATCGTATGCATAATGTTTTTAATCCTATGTGTATCATCATTGAGAGATAGTTCTCTCAAAACTAAACAAAGTCAGAAACGTCTTTTTAATGAAGTAATAAAACTTCATATTATCCTTAGAAAGGAGGTGATCCAGCCGCACCTTCCGATACGGCTACCTTGTTACGACTTCACCCCAATCATCTGTCCCACCTTAGGCGGCTGGCTCCTTACGGTTACCCCACCGACTTCGGGTGTTACAAACTCTCGTGGTGTGACGGGCGGTGTGTACAAGGCCCGGGAACGTATTCACCGCGGCATGCTGATCCGCGATTACTAGCGATTCCGGCTTCATGCAGGCGAGTTGCAGCCTGCAATCCGAACTGAGAATGGTTTTATGGGATTGGCTTGACTTCGCAGTCTTGCAGCCCTTTGTACCATCCATTGTAGCACGTGTGTAGCCCAGGTCATAAGGGGCATGATGATTTGACGTCATCCCCACCTTCCTCCGGTTTGTCACCGGCAGTCACCTTAGAGTGCCCAACTAAATGCTGGCAACTAAGATCAAGGGTTGCGCTCGTTGCGGGACTTAACCCAACATCTCACGACACGAGCTGACGACAACCATGCACCACCTGTCACCACTGTCCCCGAAGGGAAAGGTATATCTCTATACCGGGCAGTGGGATGTCAAGACCTGGTAAGGTTCTTCGCGTTGCTTCGAATTAAACCACATGCTCCACCGCTTGTGCGGGCCCCCGTCAATTCCTTTGAGTTTCAGTCTTGCGACCGTACTCCCCAGGCGGAGTGCTTAATGCGTTTGCTGCAGCACTAAAGGGCGGAAACCCTCTAACACTTAGCACTCATCGTTTACGGCGTGGACTACCAGGGTATCTAATCCTGTTCGCTCCCCACGCTTTCGCGCCTCAGTGTCAGTTACAGACCAGAAAGTCGCCTTCGCCACTGGTGTTCCTCCAAATCTCTACGCATTTCACCGCTACACTTGGAATTCCACTTTCCTCTTCTGCACTCAAGTTCCCCAGTTTCCAATGACCCTCCACGGTTGAGCCGTGGGCTTTCACATCAGACTTAAGAAACCACCTGCGCGCGCTTTACGCCCAATAATTCCGGACAACGCTTGCCACCTACGTATTACCGCGGCTGCTGGCACGTAGTTAGCCGTGGCTTTCTGGTTAGGTACCGTCAAGGTACCAGCAGTTACTCTGGTACTTGTTCTTCCCTAACAACAGAACTTTACGACCCGAAGGCCTTCATCGTTCACGCGGCGTTGCTCCGTCAGACTTTCGTCCATTGCGGAAGATTCCCTACTGCTGCCTCCCGTAGGAGTCTGGGCCGTGTCTCAGTCCCAGTGTGGCCGATCACCCTCTCAGGTCGGCTACGCATCGTCGCCTTGGTGAGCCGTTACCTCACCAACTAGCTAATGCGCCGCGGGTCCATCTGTAAGTGATAGCCGAAGCCATCTTTCAATGTCGAACCATGCGGTTCGAAATGTTATCCGGTATTAGCTCCGGTTTCCCGGAGTTATCCCAATCTTACAGGCAGGTTACCCACGTGTTACTCACCCGTCCGCCGCTAATCTTTGGGAGCAAGCTCCCTCAGATTCGCTCGACTTGCATGTATTAGGCACGCCGCCAGCGTTCGTCCTGAGCCAGGATCAAACTCTCCAATAAAGAGTTGATATAGCTCTTAAAATTTGTACTATATAGTACGTTTTTGTTAATTAGAATTAACGTTGACGTTCTGCTTTGTTTAGTTTTCAAAGAACTATTTCGACTGATTTAAAACATATCAGCGACAAGGAATATCATATCAAACATTTTCATCTTTGTCAACTTCTGCGAAAATTATTTTTAAAAGAAAAACATTGTTTCAATTAATAATTCTCTTAGTAGCAACAATTAATATCTTATCACTTAACTTCGTAGAAGTCAATAACGAATTGCTCAATCACTTTTTAACTTTTCAATGATGTCTCAGTGGAGCTTTCTTATAATACTATCGTTCTATGTGAAAGTCAATATATTTCCGGTTATTTTTTTATTGTACTAATTTATATGGAATAAAGGTGTTAGATAGAGTAATAGAATAACAATTAATGAATGTTAGCAAAGAATCTAAGGATGTCCAAAATAAATTTTAAACTCCTCAACTTCATCCTGTAGTTTAACTGCTACATTTGTAAGCGAGCTTGCAAACAGATGTAACTCACTAATAATAGAAAATTGCTCTTCAACAGCAGGTCGATTTGTTTCATTTTCAACGCTTGACTCGATTGATTCTTTTGACTTTTCAACAGATATCATTATTTCATTACCATCTTCGGCAACTTGTTCAAATATTGTGGCGGCAGCTTCAATGTTGGTAATCACTTCTTATTTAAATGTAATCTCTACATTCGGAGTTCTTTCTCCCCTTCACTAACTTGTATATTACCGTTATTAATCAATTTGTTAGTACTATCTATATCCTTCATTTGTGACGAAATTTGAATGATTAGAATTCAGCTGTTATTTGTTCTATTGAATTAGCTACCTCTTGTGTATTGTTCATTTTCATTTCAGAACCAGATATACCCTTATCTTTAAAGAGCATATGTATTAGATGCTCTCAAAAAATACAATCCGATTTCCGAATGGATCAATGATAGTAAGCTCTAGAGTATTCCATTGGGTTGTTTCGATGCCTGGCCGAGAAATACTTGTATTACCTTGAAAGAAGCTGAGTATGTAATAAACCTATGTTTTCTACTTCAATTCTAATTGCAGCTCCAGGACAGCAATCTCCATGATGTTCTGAAAGATGTAGAATACATGATTAAAAGAAATTTGCATGTATAAAGGCATTCCGGCCTCAAATTGATGCTCCAAATCCAATCCTAAAAATCTAAAGTAGAATTCTTTCGCTCAAAAATTCGAAGGATGGGCATGATACTTTTCATCGTTATTTTGGAAGTCTTCATATTAGTTATCACCTTACATTCTATTAAAATATGATATAATTAAAAAAATTAAAAATCATATTTCATCTTCACTATTTGATTTTTAAAATAAAAACTAAGGATGGTTTTTCATATTAAATTAGGTCAAAAAGTAATCTATAATCAGCAGATCCATTATATGTTTTTTGATCATGGGAATGATTTAGTTGAAATCCAAAGTGAAAATAAAAATATCGTTTTAGTTAAATTACGAGACTTAATATATAGGGTAAAATAATTGCGGTCATCTTCTAAGAAGATGACTTTTTTCTATTGAAACAAATATAGACAAAATTGCTTTTTAGATAATTGTTGTGAATAGGATTATTTGTTCATTGCACAATATATACTAACATTTGAATAATAACCTATTCAAAATAGTGGATAGTATTACTTAAGGATTGTGATAGTTATAATAAATAAAAAACCAATTCTGTCTTTCACTTCATTAATTTTATCTCCTTTTTCCTTGTTAATGTTAGGGTTGATTATTCCATGGGAACCTTTAATGGACATTCATACTTATTTTGATGACATATCCATGTTTGCAGCCTTAATCGGGACTTTATTTGATATTTGGGCTATGATTAAAAAGGAAAGAAAAAGTCTTGCTATAATAGGTTTAATTTTGAATGGCATCCCTTAGCTCTTTTTATTCTCATTATGATTATGATGCTTCTCTCTTTTGTTGTGGGTATTTAAACCTTGCTATTTCGTGTATCATAACCCGGCAGTTATTGGATTTCACTCATTAAATCTCCCCATCATAACAGTGTTATAGAATTTTCCATCAGAAAGGATTTTGTCTCTTTTTAATACACCTTCTATTTCAAAGCCTAGGTTTTTATAAAGTTTTATCGCTTTGCTGTTTGTTTCTAAAACATTCAATGTCATTTTCTTTATTCCGTTTGAATCAGCCCAAGAAATTGATTCTTTTAAAAGATTCTTCCCAATTCCATATCCCCAAACCTCTTTTAATACGCAAACCCCAAATTCAACTTTATGTGAGAATCTAGTTAAATAAATGCCTTCACATCTTGAAAACCCAACGAGCCGATCATCAACTACTGCAACTAAAAATAAGTTTCTTGGTCTTTCAGTATCCGTCTTGATAATCTGTTCAAAACCAGTGACATCTATGAACGCCTCCCCTTTTTCTCTATCCAAATTTTCGGTTTCTCCATCAATTTGCACTCTTAATACTGACAAATCCTTTGCATCTTTAGCAATTGCAGACCTTATCGTATAGTTAATCCGATTACTATCATATTCTCTATTGTTAATTATCATTGTTATACTCCATTCACCTATATTTAATATAGAACGTGAAAAGGTGTTGCAATATATTCATTTTCTTCTTAATCTTTAAAATCCCTTCTTCCCGCTATCCATGTATCTTTTGCTGAAAAACACATGTGATTCAATTCATTGTTACACGTACACGTGTTTAATCAATTTTCAGTTATATCTTGTTAACCCTTGGACATACTTAATGTTGTTAGTGGGAAAAATATCATTGTTTAAATAAAAGGAGGAATCAACTTTGTTAAACGATAAGGAAAATTCGATACATACGGAAATGGAAAATCTTTTTAAAAGCAGTTGTGGAACATGGGAAAACTGTACGGAGTCAAGCATTCAAACGTTTTTAACACAATGTCAAGATAAGAATATAGACCCTCAATATTGTATGAGCTGGGTTGAACAACATAAATCACAAATACCTGACTGGCAAGCCGTTTCAAAAGTATCTCTTGGCTGGGTTAATCAGCATACTTCAACTGGATCTCCGATTTCATTTACTGATTAGTATTGTCATCGCTCAGTGGATAGATTATTAGCTCTCCACTGAGCGATGACAAAGTTTATGTCTGAAATGACATTGCGATTAGCGCTAATAATTGACTTTTAGCCGTTTTAGATACAAGCAAAAAAAGCTCTACTCCAAATTGAAGTAAAGCCGCTAATTTTTACAGTCCAAATTTTGATTTAAGGTATTGATAGACACCATCTTCATCACAAGTGAATTCCGTTATCTCATCAACAATCTCTTTAATGTGATCTGGTGCATTTTTCATCGCCACTGCATAACGAACAAACCGAAACATCGGCAAATCATTGTCACTATCACCAATAGCCAATGTTTCATTCTCAGATAAATCAAAGTGCTTTAACATCTGTTGAATCCCAGTTGCTTTATTCACGTTCGCCACCATCACTTCGACATTATGGTTAGACGATATTGATGTAGTAAAGTCTATTTCTTTCTTTATTTTCTCAAGCTCATCTTTCCATCTATTAATATGTTCTTTCGTTCTAGCGAAGAAATAAAACTTTGAAAATTCATTTCCCTCTATTTTATCCGTCCAAGCAATCTCCTCTTTAATCGCTTGTTTACGTGATAACCACTCATTCATCCCAACACTTTCTGGCTTGGGATCCCTTATTTCATCAATAACATACTGTTTATCTCTTTTTAAGGTAACACGTGAAGTACCATAAGGAAAAAGCTCATAGTACACCTTGTGTTCGCTTGCTTTCTCCATAATCGTTTCCACCAAATCAAGTGAAAGTGAATGTTTAAATACCTCTTCTTTTCCTACATATCCTGCCATACCATTCGATGTAATGACACCATCTACTTGAAATCCTTCAGGTACAACTTGCTCTATTTCATTAAATGCTCTACCTGTAGCTATAAAAACAAATATTCCCTTGCTTCGTACCTCATCAATTATTTCTTTGGTAAGAATACTTACCTTGTTTTGATGATTTAATATTGTTCCATCCATGTCTAAAAATATTGCCTTTGGCTTTGGTAACACTGGTATTCCTCCTATTTTATATAAAACTAGAATGATAGTATTTAATCTTTGGTCTTCCTACTATCCCAATTATTTCATAATAATTCCTTACTTTAAAGAAGGATTCGCCATTTAGCAATCACTTTTATATGTATAATATTGTACTATCTTAGTTGGGATTTATATCGATTCCATGTGTTACTAGATATAAATCCCAATAAGCCCCGGCATATGCATAGGGCTTTTCTTATTCCTTCATTTCGATAATGTTCGGATCATCATCCTTACGTGCTGCATCCATAAGAATAAATACCGCCGATAAAATATGCATAATCATGCCGACAACAGGGATCCATCCGATAGCTGACGTGACAATTCCGATAATATTACCATGTGCTTTAACTCCAACTTTATTCGAAAATACCAATACGACAATATGAAAGACAAGCATAACTAATAATGGTATCCAAGCCAACCCTAATACAATACTTCCACCTAAAATAGGTATACCTAAAAGTGCTTCAATTCCACCAGAAATCCACTTTAACGTTTTGACTGTTTGTTTGTTCATCGTCAAACCACCACCTTTCTAGATAAATAGTATCCTTCCCTTTAATTTTCTAGAACCTCAAAGTAAATTTTTATTCTACGGTTATCTCGAATAATTTGTTATAGGTTACTCTTAATTAGTGTTATTTAAATATCTATTAGATTTCATACAAAAAAAAGAGGATGGTCTTTTTGCACATGACTATGTCAAAAACCATCACATTAATACTTGAGATTATTTTAATTTGATTTGTAAATCATCTATGATGATACATCTACATCATTAAATTGCATTCAAAAATGATTGAATAAATGGTATCGCTGCTCCGATAGGAACTCCATTTTCTGGTGAACGGCTAAGAAAAATAAACGGCTCATTACTTGGGAATGCAGTCTTTTCATTAATTTTTTCATGAAGAATGTCAATATCCTCTTCTTTTAAATATGGAGATATATGTCCGCCTAGAATAAATTCTCTGTTGATGACAAGATGGATATTGTTTATCGAAAATGCTAGATAATCTAAAAAGGTATTCCACCTCTCTGCATATGAAGGAATACTTGATCGTACCTGTTGGAAGAAAAAATCTAATGATTCATCTTCTTCAAGAAGTGCATGAACTGAGCATAATGTTTCCATGCATCCTCTCTTTCCGCAGTAACAAGCGGCACCATTTGGATCAATCGTCATATGTTCTACTGTACCGCTATGCCCTTCTTTTCCCATTTCTATTTGGCCATTTATGATAATGGCTCCTCCAAGGTGCATGCCAATCGACAAATAGACTGCATCTCCAATATCATTCCTTACCCACAATTCTGTCGTTGCCGCACACTTCGCATCATGTACAAACATACAAGGATAATTGAGATACTGTGAAAAAACATGAATATCCAGCCCTGTACAATTTAATATTTTTCCGTACGTAATTTTTTGTCCATCAATCGATGTTAATGCTTGTACTGCTAAGCCGATACCTAGAACCTGCTCTTCTTCTACATTAAGAGATGAAATAAACAATTGTACAGCATGGCTTAACTCTTTGTAATAACTGTCTACATTGGAAAAATGGAGAGAAAGTTCCGTTTGCTGAAAGGCAACACCACGCAAATCAATTGCTAACATTCGTACTGTCTTTTTCTGAATTTCTACACCAATGCTAATTCGAGCCTGAGGGCAAATAGCATAAGCTACTGCACGCCTGCCAACGGAAGATTTAAATTGACCGCTCTTTTCAATCAGCTTTTCCTCTTCCAAGCGAACTAGATTTTGGGTTACAGTTGGTAAGCTCAAATGAAGCTGATTCGCTATTTCTTGTTTAGAAAGCTTCTCATTTTGATAAATGAGATGGTAAATCAATGAGTAATTATTCTTTTTTATATCTTTAAATGTGATGCTATTATCCATGAAAGAACCTCATTACATAAAATGATTTTATAAAAAATCTTTATTTAATTCCGTTTAAATATATCACAGGAATTGAGGCAACTTCAACTTTGGCAAGATGTATTTTGACAATTTTTAATTTTGCGATGTTGACGGTAACAAAAAAAAGTTTTATTATGTAAATACATTTTATAAAATAGTTTTACAAAATAAATTCACAAAAGGGGAAGGTAATAAATATGGGTATTATTGAAAAAATGAGACTGGACGGCAAGAAGATTTTTGTAACAGGTGGAGCAAGGGGAATTGGCAAAAGTGTTGCAACCGCCTTCGCTGAAGCTGGAGCAGACCTGGCAATCGTCGACCTTGACATCGATGAAGCAAAAAAGACCGCAGCTGAACTCGAAGAAAACAATAAAATTAAAGCGATTGCAATCAAAGCAGATGTCACAAAACCAGAAGATGTAGATGCCATGATTGAAGAAATTCTGAATGTTTTTGGACGTTTAGATGTTGCCTTCTGTAATGCCGGAATTTGTATGAATATTCCAGCAGAGGAAATGACGTACGACCAGTGGAAGAAAGTCATTGATATTAATCTTTCTGGTGTATTTTTAACGGCACAAGCTGCTGGAAAAGTGATGTTAAAGCAAGGCGGCGGTTCTATTATCAATACTGCTTCTATGTCAGGACATATTGTGAACGTACCACAGCCGCAGTGTTCCTATAATGCCTCTAAAGCAGGTGTGATCCAGTTGACAAAATCTCTAGCAGTGGAGTGGGCAACTAGAAATGTGCGCGTCAATTGTATTAGTCCTGGATATATCGGAACTGAACTTACATTAAATTCACCAAGCTTACAACCATTAATCGCACAATGGAATGAAATGGCACCGCTTAAACGAATGGGTAAACCAGAAGAACTTCAATCCATTTGTGTGTATCTTGCAGGAGACACTAGCAGCTTTACGACAGGATCTGACTTTGTTATTGATGGCGCTTTTACTTGTATCTAATAGATTGAAAGATTCAGATTTTTTAAGAAAAGGAGACTATCTATGAACTACTTACTCGGAACAGATATTGGAACATCTGGTACCAAAACGATCTTAACGGACACTGATGGCAATTTAATTGCTCAAGATATACAAGAATATGATGTATTGACCCCAAAGCCTTTATGGGCGGAGCAATGGCCTGATGTCTGGCTGGATGCAGCGAAAGCTTCTATTAAAAATACGGTACAGAAATCAGGAATTCCAGCTGAAAAAATTCGTGCTATCGCCATTAGCGGTCTTTATGGAGGTTCCGGCATTCCCTTGGATGAAAACATGGAACCTGTCAGGCCGTGTATGATTTGGATGGATCGCAGAGCAGAAGAAGAAACAAAGTTTGTCTTAGATCATATTGGCGAAGAAAAACTTCGAGAAATTACCCATAATGGAGCCGATCCTTATTATGGGTATACAAAAATTTTATGGATGAAAAAACATGAACCGGAAAATTGGAAGAAAACAAAGCTCTTTCTCCCGCCAAATGATTATGTCATTTACAAACTGACCGGAGAAATCGCCATTGATTATTCCTCTGCGGGAAATATCGGCGGCATTTTTGATATGAATAACAGAACCTGGTCGAAAGAAATGATGGATGCAATGGGTATTCCGCATTCTATGATGCCAGAAAAAATCGTGGAATCAACAGATGTTGTTGGCGGATTAACAAGAGAAGCTGCAGATGAATTGGATCTATCTGAAGGGATGCCAGTAATAGCAAGCGGGATTGACTGCGGTGCCGCCAATATCGGTCTCGGTGTATTTGAATCTGGTATTTATGCAGCAGCAATTGGAACATCTATGTGTGCAGCATTAATCTCGGATAAACCGGTGAAAGGAAAAGATCTGATTGTATGGCCATATTTATATGATGCCAAAAGACTTTCCTATTATTTTGCTGGGGGGGCTACCGCAGGAGCAATTGTGAAATGGTTCCGACAAACGATGTGTCAATTTGAAATCGAAACAGAAAAAGCTGGCGGGAAAAACGCCTATGATGTTTTAAATGAACAGGCAGCTAACATTCCCGTTGGAAGTGATGGCCTGATTGTCCTTCCTTACTTTATGGGAGAAAGAAGCCCGATTTGGGATTCAGACGCCAAAGGAACAATTGTTGGACTTTCATTGGCACATACAAAAGCTCATATTTACCGTGCATTTTTAGAAGCAGTTGCGTTTTCTCTAAGAGATGCAATGGAAGCAACTGGTGATAACCTTGGCGAATACATCTTGCTTGCCGGTGGTGTGACAAAGTCTAAATTGTGGAGACAAATCTTTGCAGATGTGACTGGCTATCCAGTTGTCTGTCCAGTTCATGATGTTGAAGCGAATATGGGAGATGTCATGCTTGCTGGAATTGGAACAGGTCTTCTCACTTATGAAGATGTGAAGAAATGGCAGGTTTTAGATGAAAAGATTATGTCAAATAAACAGAATCATGAAAAGTATAATGCCTATTACAATGTTTACAAATCTGTCTATCATCATTTAAAGGATGATATGAAAACGTTGACAAAACTTTCCCATTCATAATTTAGAGCGTATGCCGTAATAAAGCGAGACTTATCTAGAATCTTTACGGGCAGTTGCTTCGCTCGAATCCGAGTTGGAGTCTTACTGCCTGTTAAGAATGGAATAATCAAAATGGCAGAAAAAGGATAGGTGATGCAAATGAATAAATGGAAAAAAAGAATCGGATATGGAGTTGGAGATTTAGGGTGCAACCTTGTCTTTAGTACAATGGCCTCTTACCTCTTGTTTTTTTATACGGATGTCTTTGGAATAACAGCTACAGTAGCAGGTACTTTGATGTTAGTAACAAAATTAATTGATGCTTTTGCAGATGCTGGTATGGGATTATTGGTTGATCGAACGAAAACGAGATGGGGGCAAGGAAGACCATATTTTCTGATAGGAGCCATTCCATTTGCTATATTTACTGTCATGACATTCATCGTTCCTGATTTCACTATGTCGGGAAAAATCATCTGGGCCTATGTCACTTATACCTTGTTGAATATTGCATATACAGTAGTAAATATTCCATTAAATACGATTGTACCAAGACTAACCTCTGATATCCATGAACGAAACTGGTTAGTATCAACAAGAATGATTTGTGCATTAATTGGAACCGCTTTAGTAATGTCCATTTCAATGCCGCTCGTCAATTTTTTCGGACAGGGAGATACACAAAAAGGTTTTTTAATTACAATGACCCTTTTTGGTATTGTAGCGGTGTTAATATTTGTGTATACCTTTATGAATACGAAAGAGGTCGTTCCACCTACCGTTCAAACTGGGAAATCCTCTTTTAAACAAGATTTAAAAGGATTGACAGATCAAGCATATATTTTCTTTATCTTGAATTTTCTCTATTTTGCTCTATTTGTGATTCGAAATACGACTGTAATCTATTATTTCACCTATAATCTCGGACGTACGGATTGGCTGACGTTTGTAGGACTATTCGGGATTCTCTCTGGTCTGCCAATGCTGCTTCTTTTACCTTGGCTGCAAAAGAAGATGCCGAAGAAAAATGTACTGCTTTTAAGTACAGCCATTTATATTGTTGGAGATTTAATGATCTATTTTGGAAAGACATCACCCGTTTTACTTATTGCGGGGCTGGCAATCACAGGTCTTGGCATTTATGGCATCTTTGGTACAACATTTGCCATTCAACCCGATGTTATTGATTATTCGGAGTATAAAAAGAATAAAAGTATTCCTGGTATGATTGCTGCTTTTCAAGGCTTTTTTGTAAAAGGAAGCCTGGGACTAGCAAGTGCTTTTATAGGTGTGCTCTTAAGTATGGGTGGTTACGTTCCAAATACCGCACAAACAGCAACTGCATTACAATATATTGAAATAAGTTTTATTTGGATTCCATTGATCATTTGTTTGTTAATTGGAGTAACGATGTTGTTCTATAAACTGGATGATCAACGGGCAGAGATGAGTAAAGAACTTGAGCGTCGCCGTACAATGTTAGATCAAAATCAACATGTTGTTAACCTCTAATAAAGCGCATTCATTGAGATGTAATTAAAATATGATGAACGGATCAATGGATAAATGGGTCTAGTCTAGTACCTATATTTCTTATTAACGCTCCCCACTTAGCAAAGCTCAACTGGGGAGCGTTCAATTTTTCCGAAACAATTTGTCGTTATGTTAAAGAACTTAATAAGGCAGGGAAATTAAAATGGTAAAAGATTCTATTTTCGAGTGCTTTCGTGAAAAATGACGGATGAATTGACCGTCATTTTCTTTATTTATCAGGGGAAGAATTATGATGGTTTTGGCATTACATTTAGCATAATTTTTTATTATGGATAACTGTTGCGGCAGCTCCTTTTTTATTGAGCTAAAGGTGCAGAATAGTTAAATAACGAAGGAGATATAATAAGTTAAATAATATCTTTGGAATAAAGGGGGGTATTAATATGTCAATGAAAAATCAGTGGTTACTTAATATTGCAATGATAATACTCTCTTGGCTTACAATGCCTTTGTTGGGATGGCGGAATATAAAGAGATACTTACCATCTTCTATCCTTGCTGTTCTAATATGTAGTTTGGATGCTCAAATTGGAAAACGACGCAGATGGTGGTCTTTTTATAATAAACCACAGTCCTTTATTCAAAATGAATTTCCTTTTCTTATAGGTCCAATGTTGGTGATGTCTTTATGGTCATTAAACTGGGCATTCGGAAACTTTAAAAAATTTATTATGTTAAATGCGATTGGCGAAGCAATTTTTGTATCTCCAATTACTAGGTTATTTACAAAATTAAAACTTTATAAATTAGTTCAATTAAACGAATTTCAGTTCTTTCTATATTTCTTTTACAAGGTATTTTTCTTATATGGATTTCAATACCTTTTTGAAAAATACAAAAAAACCAATACTTATTAAAGTAGCGGGTGCTTTACTTTAACAAGGAGTAAAGTCTTTTTCTTATTCAAGTAACGAGTGCTTTACTTAAAGATTTGGCTGCTAAAAAAACAGCCTTTTTCTTATTCGACTAACGGTGCAGTTTAGTTAAAGATTTCATAATCTTTCAGTATCTAATTTCTAGCTATTGTTTGGTAATCCTTCTACATTATGGCAATAAATATATTCATTCATTCAATTTATTCCATAGCTCCATTCATTTAATGTGAACGACGATTGTCCCACCTTTTGAAAATATCTTCATTCAGGTATTCCTTTTAAAGCATATATAGTATTCAATTAGAATTTTGTTATTTAAAAAAACTAAAAAACCTCAGAAATAGTTTCTGAGGTCTAGGTGAGTTTTCCACTTTACTTTTTGAAAATACCCGCTGGAATTTCGTAAGATTGTAAGCGATCTTTTGATCGAAAGTTTTGGAATTAGCCATGATTTCATCGATTACCTTTTTCATAAAGCTTTTGATTTTACAGGTTAATAATTAAAAAAGTCTATTTACGATTAATACACTCCATTAACTAGCTGCTTCATTGAGTTTAATTTGGCAGAGAGTTCCATAAACCAGTCTTCATCCCCAGTTGATAAGGCCAAGTCTATTAAAAATAGAACTTGTTCCTTGTTTGTCACTTTAGATACAGGAAGTCTCTTAACCCTTTTACGTAAAATTGGAATTGTCTTTCCAATCACTTCATTATCGTCACTTTTAACAACTGTAACTTTAACTACTCCTTCCGAGAAATCTTGGGATTCAATATAACCAATCAGTAGTTCCCCATCATGTAATTTTCCTTTAATCCAATCACCTGTTTTTAGTGTGGAATTATTATTTGATGACATCCTTTTTCACCTACTTACATTATTTTAGAATTAAAATATGAACAACCTTCTCATTTTTAGAAACAGCCATTAGGAAATCTCCGCTAAACGAATCTGTAATATTTTTTATTACATTTCAATTAAAAAGAAGTCTGCAGACTTTCATCTGTTACAGCTGCTTATGACTCTTGATTAACCAGGTCAACAACTTCTTTTAACGTATAATCCTTTAAAAACTTACCCAAATGTTCTTCTGCACCTATAAAAATGGTAAATAGGACACTTTGCATATTCGCTCCCACAATACACTGTTTATTTGAGTCAGGACATTTAGGCTGAAGAGCACCTTCAGACGTTATCTTATATATATCCCAAAGATTAACTTCACTTAATTCTAGAGCAAAAATAAATCCGCCGCCGGTTCCTTCTTTTGATTTAATAAATCCATGTTTTTTTAACAAACTAAGCACTTTACGAATGCGTACAGGGTGAACACCAGCACTCTCTGAAATAGCATCGCTTGTTGACATCCGGTCTGGCTGCAAAGCAAGATATGTTAAACTATGAACGGCAAGTGTAAAATCACTATTCATGGCCTGCCTCCTTAGAAATGATAACTCTAATCACCTTTTTACTATTACATGTATTTTGTGCATTTTTTATTAATTAACGTACTGCAATACTAAATGTTACAGTTTGGATTGTCAAAGCATTTGATTATTAGTGCTGCAATTCCTAAGAATAAGTTTGCTATAAAATTTATATATTCCATTGTTTTTTGACTTGTTCAAATGCTAACTGGTTAATTAGATCCCATGGCATTTCTTTTTTCACAATGACATTCGTTTGATAATTTCTTTCTTTATAATTGACCGTAACGTATACTTCCATCATCTTTTTCTTCCTCCTTTCAAAATAAATATAAAATTTTCGAAGTTAACAATAAATCGATTATCAATTGGCGAATTTTCTCAATTCCATGTTCATAAAAGTTCGAAGCCTGCGAGGTAAAAAACGACGAATTTCTTCTTCGTTATATCCAACCTGCAATCTTTTTTCGTCCTGAATGATTGGTCGGCGCAACATTTGCGGGTACTTCATGATCAATTCATAGAATTCGTTAAGCGGAAGTGCTTCAATATCTATATTTAATTCCTGAAAGGTTTTTGAATTAGTAGAAATAATCTCGGTAGTCCCCTCTTCTGTCAAACGAAGAATAGATTTAATCTCATCTATTGTAAGGGGCTGAGAAATTATGTTTCTTTCAACATAGGCAATATTATGTTCCTCAAGCCAAGCTTTTGCTTTTCGGCAAGAAGTACAACTTGGTGATGTATACAGATTAACCATACTTAACACTCTCCTTAAAATAATGATTAATTTTATAAATTGTTTCAGGTATTAACAGTTCAAAAATGTAATAATAAACATTACAGTTTAGATTCAAATTCACAAAACATATAAAACGTTATTTAATGAGTACCACTTCCACACTCATTTCTTATCGACTATACTGTAACTTTAATCTTTACAGTTAAATTAGTCAACTGTAAATTTATGGTTTGTTTCGTATTTGTGATACGATTTTTGCTCGTTCAGTCATTGCTGATAAGATAACTTCAGGATTTGTGTTAATTTTTTTAGTTTTATAGTGTAGGTCAAAATAGACCTACAGTTGTGAATCATAAAGTTAATTACATTATATAAGAAATATAAATGAAAGGATAGGATTTAGCTTAACGCTGAACCCTATTTTAGAATCATTCGATTACTTTTACTTTCACTTGCTTCCTTCCCCATTTTAAAGCATTCTCTTCTTTTGCTATAAACACATCGATTTCATTACCATCTATTGCCCCACCCGTATCTGCAGCAATAGCTTGTCCGTACCCTTCAACTTCAACTATTGATCCTAAAGGAATAACATTTGGGTCGACTGCAATTACTTTACCATCATCATATGCTTTTAAATTTATTCCCATTCTCGTCGTTCCTGAACATCCCTGACATGTTGCTGTATAAGCTGTGCTAGAAACAGTTAATTCCTTTATATTTTGGCTAGCTTGATTAGCTCGTTCATTCAATTTCGTAAGTGTCCTTGGACCCGCAATTCCATCAGCTGTTAAACCTTTTTGCTTTTGAAAATTAGAAACAGCAACTCTCGTCCCATTACCATATATCCCATCAACAGGTGAACTGTATACACCCCATGCCTTTAATAGACTTTGTAAATTAGCGACAGGTTTACCGATATCTCCATTACGAAGGACCTTTACTTTCTGAAATGTTTGCGGACCTGCAATACCATCGATCTTTATTCTCGATTCTTCTTGAAATTTTTTCACCGATGCTTCTGTAATCGGACCGAAGTAGCCTGTAGCCGTGTGATATGGGTAGACTCCTTTTGCCATTAATAATTCTTGCAGCTCCTTTACATCACTATGACTCATCCCTTTAGCAAGTGTGCGATCTCCCACTGCTGCTTCACCTTTGATCGGGATCAAAACACCTATTATAAATACTAGAGCTGTGATCACCGTATACAATGTTCTATACATGTTTTTCCTCCTCAAATATTTCTACAACTAGATTATTCGTCATTCTATTAATCTTGTAGGTATAGAGAAGGAAAACAAATCTAAGGTACTAGAAAATTGTCAGGTTATGTAATATATAGGGTGGTTTGTTAATCCCTTCCTTTTTTATAGCTGTTTTGGTGTAAATTATACAAGACATATAACAAACCGTTTGTAAAAATGTACTTTTTCGAAAGGCACAAAAAAACGTCAATACTTTGATTGCTCAAAACATTGACCTATATGCTTACTTATAGACCCAAGATTGGAAACAATCCAACTGTGGGTATTTCATTTATTTACTCTTCACCTTGCCGGTTTTAATAAATCGGAATACCATATTGGTTCAGTTGGCTTCGTTTCCACAACTAATTTTCCTTCCTTAAAAACAAAGCGACAAGCAGGCTGCTTGCTTACCATGTCAACGATGTTATCTACAGGTAATACAATAAAATTAGCTTTATAACCAACTTCAATTCCATATTCTTCTTGTAGCCCAAAAGCTTTTGCTCCATTATAGGTTATCATTTGAATAATTTGAGCTATTTCATGTTCTCCAGTCATATGAGATAGATGTGCCCCCATATGAGCTGCCTGTAGAATATTTCCATTACCGAATGGATAAAAAGGTGTTTGGATATCATCATGAGCAATACATACATTCACCTTTGAAGCATTCAACTCTTTTATTCTCGTTATCCCTCTTCCTTTTGGATAGTGATCAAAACGTCCTTGCATTGTACAATTTATTAATGGACATGACACAACAGATAATTTCGCTTGTTTTACTAGGTAGTAGCTGTAAACTTACCTGATTGATAAATCCTGGGATCAATTCCTGCATAGGCCACTAACTTTTTAGGGTGACTAAACTGCCTGATTTCCCCGATTTCGGAAATGAGTGTAGCCGCAATCTTACATCCTACTCCCGGTATGGCACGGAGAATCTCATAATCTTCAAACTGTAATTTATGCTCCTGGCGTTGGAGTGGCTCTGAATGCATTTACAATCTTGTCCATAACAACCTGTGCATCACTTCCCGAATCAAGAATCGTATTTTGAAGCGATTCTTTTTCTACCAATACTGTTGTTACGGTAAGCGGCTTTGATGCTTCGGTAGTCAACAAAGCGTCTACTTGCGCAGAGAAACAAGAATCACTTATCTTGGCATGAACCTCCGTGGCAACAACATGATTATTAGAAATATAATTTCCATTACCCGAAACAATACGTATGATTACAGGTGTTGTACCTACCGGCTTGATGTTCTGAGTATTAATTACTTCAGAAAAGTGATTAGCAATTACAGAATTATTATTGCCACTGATATAGAGAAGACCATACAAATCATCTAAACCATTGTCTATTCCCAGAAAAGGAGTCCAAGGTTCATGGTCACGTAAAAAGTGATTTGAAGAAACCAAGTTTTCCGAACAATTTTCCCTGAATACCACCATTCCTGGATAAAATGAATGAAGTCTATTATTTGTGATACTGGAACGTGTCACACCATCAAAATAGATACTGCTCGCACCTCGTGGAAAAACATTATTCGCTGTAATCAAAAGTCCACCAAAATTTTGAGCGTAAATTGAATATCCTTTAAAACCGGCTCCTATCAAGTTATCGGTTATTTTTGAAGCCTGTCCCCAACCTCGTAGTTCTATACAGTTACCACATTCAGCTATGAAATTATCATGTATAGTCAGTGCATCTGCATGATAAATAGTAATTCCATGCTCTAAATACACAAACCCCATGCCTGTAATCCGAAATGAGTCACAAGCACTTGCAACATAAATACCCGTTTTCCCGTTAGTGTATGTGTTTTCCGGATTTGTTTCTCCTGAACCATCTTTAATAAAATGCAAACCATCAATACAAAAGTCAGAAAACTCCACCGAACTTATTCGGGGATTTCCACTTCGTTCAACATAAAATGCAGCTCCTTTATATTCCTCGTCATTTACTTCTAGGGGAATATCTACGAGTATGCGACTTCCTCCCGGCCACAATTCATGTAAATCCGCCCATTCATTCTCAGAAGTATTAAAACGAATACTCGAAGATGTAAACCCGTGTCCAGAACCCATAATTTTAAGATAACTGATGTCTATAACTACTTGACTGCCAAGATGATAATCTCCCGGTGGAATATAGATAACCGCACCCGGCTTTCCGCCTTTATTCACATCAGTGTCCGTTTGCCTACTTTTAATATCTGCTATAATGCTATTGATTACCTCACCAATATCCTCATACGGATTACCGACAGGCCACTCTGTTACGTCGTAATAATTTTTACTAGCCATAAATAAATTCTCCTATCAATTTAGTGTGTTTGTTCATAAACTACTTTTTCCTTGATATAGCTGGAAGTAAAGCCTTACGAATTCGTGCTTTTCCTGCAGCTTTTCTGATTATTTTCGCTCAGAAGGATTATTACTTGACAAGAAAAATCAGTATTTTCCTAAAGACGTTCAGATTCTTCATAAGACTTTATGAACTCACTCAATTCTTATCCACCTTGTGTCATTACCCAAATAATATCAAAGGAACGTGCCGCATCAATGATACGAACAACTAAAGCACTCAATAATACTGGCTGAAGCCATGTGGAGCTTCTTTGTATAGTAATCGAGACAATGGAGCTGGACCTGTTCCGTAAATAACTCATTGGAAATCGGCGATGCCCATTGCTCAAATGCAGTTTTTCGTGTAATCTTATCCATGGGTTTGTCCTTTATTTTGGATTTGGATGGATTACTGCCTCCAATCCATTATAAAGGATTTTTTTATGGAAAAGATTACTTATGGAGTATTCAGAATTCTTTTGGGCGAGATGTAATTTTAATACGACGCTAGTGATTTAATACATCTAAAAGATATTCACCAAATGCATCCTGCCCTACTTTTCCAATAAATTTTGATTTCCCCCCTAAACGAGATATACTTGCTGATACATTTAAAGGGTCTCCACCTGGTTTTCTTATAAATTCCTCTATTTCATTTAATTTGTACCCCTTTTCTGCTGGAATGAAGTCACTTAACACTTCACCTATTGTAATTACTTTCCCCATTCCCTCACCTCTAGATAATCTCCCACTTTATCAATCTATCAATGCAAGTCGTACCTTCAGAATGAAACAAACTCGTTCACCCAATTCTTTTGAAAAGAACAACGAGGTAAATACATGATCACCATCATTCACAAAGATTTCAATTGACGAAATATCTAAGATGATGGTTAGGTTCACTGGATTAGATAAATCAATTAACTGACTTCTAGTAAAATCATTTTTCGCTCCTAAATTTACAATGGAATATTCTGTGTTTCTGCGATCTAAGACCATTACATTTCGACTCTTATTAAAGGTCAGTAATAGTTTTTCATTTTCACCTTTGAAAAATTCTGTCGTAAACTTATTACCCTTTTGCATATCAAATTGGACTTCCATTTGTTGACTACTGCCATCCATACTACTATTCTCGTAATCTCTACTTATGGTGAAGTTTTGAAACCCAACTTTATTTTTTTGATACGTTTCAATAGTATGATATGGCTTCTGTATAAGCTTTCCAACTATCACTGATAGTTCTCACGGTAGTGTCATGGAACCATTCCGTACCTATAGGGTACTTTTTAGTGTTTATAGGAACTTTTTAAAACCTTATTGCGGTCTATGACAGCTACGATGTTATTGCACCTAATTTTGGTTATAGGAAGTGTAAGGAGTTATGTGATTTCTTTCATTAGCCACAGGGAAATAAAAAAATTGGTAAACAAGAAGAGATCTTACGAATAAAAAGCTATAAAATAACACCGGTATTTTAGAAAGAGACTGACTTATTTTTGCGAGTCAGTCTCCAGGTGATTAGTTGTGACACTTAGTCGTGGTATTTCCACATTTGTTGCAACGCTTTTTGTGGTGGTGATTATTATGCCTGTGTTCATCACAATCATCATTATGGTGGTCTTCTTCGCACTTATTGCCACGTTTTTTATGATGGTGACAATCATCCTTGTCCCTATCACAATGTCTGTCACATTTCGGACTTTCCATCTCAGATACCATCATTAACCCATATTCCAACTCATTTACAATCCGAGTAGTTCTACCCGTAACTTCTAATAGCAAGGTAGGAGCTAGCGTGCCGCCAAAGTGAGCGAATTGGAATTTAGGCGGAAGTAAACCAACCTCCAGAATCGGAATACCTTGTAAGTTAAAATTATCAATAAAGCTAAGGTCAGAAAAGTCTGGAAGAACAAGCTATAAAAATATACCTTAACTTGGTAATACGTATATCTAAGTTCGTTTCCTCCTTCATTTCCCTAATAGCTGCTTCAGATACTGTTTCCCTCTTCTACATGTCCTGATGGAATCCCCCATAGTTAGGGGCATCTTTTATTCCTTCATTATTTAACCTTGTTTTTTACATGATTAAACACAACAGTTGAATCCCAAACATTTAGTCCAAAGTATCCCTCTTTATAGGTTTGGTCGTTTTTGTCAATGACAAGCTTGCCATCTAAATAGGTCTTAATGCTTTCACCTGCGGTTACTACTTTGAGATGATAGCTTTTATTTGCTTCCAGTTTAAGCTTTCCATCATTGTTATAGGTGCCAAGGTCATGACCAACACCATTAACAAACTTGATTAATTTGACAACATTATGTTTTACATCAACATTGACAGCATACGCATTTTTCCCTTCTGAATCGGAACGAAAAACTAATGCACCTGCACCGACTAAGTTACCAACTCTATCCTTATTAGGATCATTTGGATGTGAGTCCGTATCAAGAATTTTTATGTCTGCTTCATACTTAAAATCGCTTCCTGCTTCCTTTGATAAAGTGAAGGCATCCCCGCTGCTTTGTCCCTGTTTTCCAGCAATCGTATCTGCCCAGCTGCCATTTACTGCTTTCCAACTTTTTATGGTTGATTTAAAGCCGCTTTTTTTCCAGATGCTTTTTACAGGATAAATATTTAAGGATTTCAATGTAACATTGCCATCCTTACTATAAATTTTAACTCCTTTACTTGTTGGACTAGGGAAGATTTGGTCAGTAATAACTGTTTCTCCATTGTTGCCAAACACTTCTACAGCCGAACGATCGACAAAAATATGCATTTTCACTGTTCCATCTGACACAGATAGTGGACCATCATGCATGTCTACGATACTGCTGCCGTAATCAAATGAATCAGATTTTGTTCGGTCAACAAATAATTGCTTGTTCGCAACGTCATAGCCTATTTTTGTATGCTCATCAGCAGAGCCTTTACGCACTTCAAATCCAAATTCAGTTGACTTTGTATTAGATACATCAAATTCAGCAATCATTTCAAAAGCATCTCCCGAAAAATCATCTAAAAGATTGCTCTCATTTGAAATCACTTTATTTTTATAAGATACTTTCTTGCTATTGTCACGAATTGAATTGATCGAAACCGGCGTTTGTTTTAAACGCACACCATCTTCCGTTTGAGTAAGCTCCATCTTACGAGGCAAGCTCATTGAACTTCTCCAGGATGATGTTGGTGTATTGTTGGCGTAGTGCCAGTTGCTCATCCAGCCAAGCCAATATTTCTCGCCATTCTCACCCTCAATTCCGCTCCATTCGACTGCAGCATAGTAGTCTGCTCCGTAATCAGTCCATAATACCTGATCAGACGGATTCTCATTTTTGAATGTTTTTCCGTCAAAACTGCCGACAAAATATTGCATACCAGACCCGCCAGCAGGGGCTCCATCATTTAAACTTACTTGCAGCACCCACTTTGTTTTTGTCGGATCGCCATCAATTGGCAATTCAACCAAAGCAGGACATTCCCAAATACCGCCGTTGCTGCCCTGTGTAGAAGGAATCCATTCACCTGAAACAGCCGTCCAGTCTGTAAGGGTTCCGCTCTGCTTAATTTCAGCTTCCACAGGTTCTTTTGCAACATTGTCAACTTCTGTAGGCATAGGGCCCTCATTATAAACATGAACATCATCTAAATTTATATGACCCCAGCCGCCTTCAGCTTGGTCAACCACTTTCATATAGAGCACTTCACCGATATAATCAGAAGCATCCCATACGTATTTGTTATACTTTTCATCATTAAATTTCGTATTTGCCTGACGAATTAATTCTTTATTATCAGAGGCTCTCACTAATGATACATAGCGATTGCTAATGTCATTGCCACCGCCTAATAAGAAATTAATTTCACCTGATCCACCCAGCTTAAAGTAAGAGGAATGCAGTTCACCTGTTGCATCGTCTCCACCCTGAAGATCTGAAAATCCCCATAAATGATAGTTTCCTTCATGGCCAAATGGACCGCCCCAATAGGATGCTGTATCTGTCACATGATCATTTGTAAATGCATTTCCTTTGATTATATTCCAACCAGTTAAATCATCTGTTTCAAAATCATGGTTTTTGATTTCCTTCTCATTTGTTATGATATTCTTATTTAGTTGAACATTTTGAAAATTCGTTGAGGAATTCCAAATGTTCAATCCTACATATCCAGATGAAAATGTTGTGTCATTGATGTCATGAATGAGATCACCATCTACATATACTTTAATGTTTTCTTTGTACGTACTTACCTTTAAATTGTAAGACTTATCTTTATCAATATTCATTGCTTTTTCAGTTAAGACTGATATCTTTCCATTTTCAATTTTCATTAGTTTGATCGTATCATTCAGTGCATCAATATTTGCAACATAACCATTCTTTGCATCAGCATCTGCGCGGAAAACGAGTGCGCCTGCTCCATTTCCTCCTTTATCTCCAGAAATCATGAGATCTGCTTCATATAATAAGTCATCAGCCGTTTGACCGCTCATAATAAACGCATCGTCCGCAGAGCTCCCATTTTTCCCGGCTAACGTATCTTCCCAAGTGCCACCTATAACCTTCCATTTTGACAGGTTCGTCACAAAATTTGATTTATTATTAAATTCAACATTTCTAAAAGCTGCTGTAGAATTCCATGCAGATAAACCATAGTAACCGCTTTCGAAAGTTGGATCATTTGCTTCAATAACAAGCTGATCGTTTACAGCAACTTTGATTTGGTCCCCATTGGTATCTATCTTTACTTGATAAGTCGTTGAGGTTTTTAGAGTTAATTGTTTGCGAGCAATTTCTTTCGTAATACCATCTACATTTTTACTTAATGTGACAACATCATTTTTTGCATCCAGGTTGGCCACATATCCATTCTTCGCATCCTTGTCAGCGCGAAAAACAAGACCGCCAGCGCCTTCTCTCCCATTCTTTTCGTTAAGGGTGATATCGCCATTATAGCTAAAAGATCCGCCTGCTTGCGAAGACATCGCATAAGAGGTGCGATCAAGACTATTCGCTTGAATCCCGCCATCTGGACCAAATTCACTAGCAAACTCCCAGTCTTTTAAATTAGGTGACGTATAAAACATGACCTTATTCTTTGCTGCTAATGACATCACCCACTGGCTTGTATCTTTATGCCAGAAAACCTTCGGATCACGCCAATCAGGGATAGGTGGATTAGGCATTACAGGGTTCCCTTCATATTTTTCCCACGTTCTTCCTTTGTCAAGGCTATAGGCAAGACTTTGAACCTGACCTTTTTCCCCTGAATGAGTAAAGATTGCAACCATTGCTTCTTTTCCAAATCCTGCTGTATTGTTCCAATCGATCACAGCACTTCCTGAGAAAATGTCACCGTTTTCATCAGGTGATAAGGCAATCGGCAAATGCTTCCAATGCACAAGGTCTTCACTTACTGCATGACCCCAATGCATCGGTCCCCATGTCGTCCCATAAGGATAATACTGATAAAACAAATGATATTCACCGTCATAATAAACCATTCCATTAGGATCATTCATCCAGTTTGCTTCAGGGGAAAAATGAAATTGATTACGAAAAGGTTCTTGATAATACCCAGAATCCTCTGCAGCAGAAACACTTGTAAACGGACAACCAAGAACAGTTAAACTGATTAGAAGCGCAGAAATCTTCCTTTTTATAGACATTTTCATATAAACTCCTTTATCATTTTAATAACAAGGTGAAGTTCATGCTGCACTGCTTCCTCTTAAACGATCTAATAAAACTGCTGCTACAATTACACCGCCTTTAACAACTAGCTGCCAATAATAATTTACATCCATTAATGTTAATCCATTACTAATCACCCCCATGATTAATACCCCTATGATCGTTCCTTGTATTCTGCCCTTACCTCCAGTTAAGCTTGTTCCGCCTAAAATAACTGCAGCAATCGCATCTAATTCATACATTTGTCCTGCAGTTGGCTGGCCGGAATACAATCTTCCTGCTAATACGACGCCGCCTAAACCAGCTAACAAGCCGCTGATGGAATAAACGTTTATTAATGTTTTTTCAACCTTTATGCCTGTTAATCGTGCAGCTTCTTCGTTTCCGCCGATAGCATAAATATGGCGTCCAAACATTGTATACTTAAGGACAAAAAACATTACGCCATATACTAAAAGCATGATATAGATCGGGGTAGGCACTCCAAAAATAGCTCCGCCGCCAATGAATTTAAAGGTTTCATTTTGCAAAACAATTGGATAGCCGCCACTTATGACATAAGCAAGACCGCGAACATATGTAAAGCTTCCTAATGTCACGATAAATGATGGCAATTTCGTTTTTGCTGTAAAAAAGCCATTTATAAGACCTACTGCATAACCTACTGCTGCACCTGATAACATCGCAAGTATTGGGTTAACTCCTGCAGCAGAAACCATAACTGAGATAACGCCAGATAGAGCAACTGTAGAACCAACTGATAAATCAATTCCGCCTGTTAAAATAACAATTGTCATTCCTGCAGCTAATATCGCAATAATGGAAACCTGCTTTAATACATTTAACATATTGGCCGTATCCAAAAAGTTAGGTGCTGTAAATGAAAGGACAACACATAATAGTAATAGAATCATAATCATCCCTAAACGATTCCATAGTCCATGAAGGATATTTCCTACTTGCAGGCTTTGTGGTGGTGAAGCTGATTGAATATTTCCTTTCATTTTTCTCTACTCCCCTCTAGTAGCTAAATACATAATTTTTTCTTGTGTCGCTTCTTCTCTCGAAAGTTCCCCCGTTAATCTTCCTTCGCACATGACAAGGATTCGATCACTGATTCCTAGTACTTCCGGCAGCTCAGATGAAATCACCAATACGGCTAAGCCTTCATCAGCAAGCTTTGAGACAATTTTGTGTATTTCAGTTTTTGCCCCAATATCAACGCCCCGAGTTGGTTCATCAAGTAGTAAAACCTTAGGTGCAATGGACAACCATTTAGCAATGACTACTTTTTGTTGATTGCCTCCGCTCAAGTTTGAGACCTGCTGTTCTGGAGAGGCAATTTTTATATTTAAGTCTTTTATAAACTGGTCGGCACTTGCATTAACCTGTTTCCACCGAACAATTCCTGACTTAGAATGCTTTTTTAATTCTGCCATTAAAAGATTCTCTTTTACTGACATTGATAAAAATAATCCTTGTTCCTTCCGACTTTCAGGCACATGGGCAATTCCATTTGCAATCGCATCGATTGGTGATTTTATATTAACAGTCTTGCTATCTACGACTATTTCCCCGCTTTTCAGCTCCGATGCACCAAATAGAGCCCTAACCAGCTCTGTTCGACCTGCACCTACAAGTCCTGCTAAACCAACAATTTCACCAGGGTAGATTTTAAACGAAACTTCTTTTACAATGGTATGATCCGAAACATTTTTCAGCTCCAGAACAGGGGCAGCCCCAGATGATACTGTTTTCTCAGATGCTTTCGTACGATTAAATAAATCTTTTAAATCACGACCTACCATTAGCTTTACAAGGTGGTCGGGATTTGTCTCTTCAATCGGACCGCTTGCAATCCATTCGCCATCGCGTAATACTGTGAAGCGATTCGAAATCTTAAAGATTTCATCCATCCTATGAGAAATATAAACGATCGCAACTCCTTGTTTTTTTAAATCACCAATAATTTGAAACAGCTTTGTAATCTCTTTATCTGTTAGCGAGGCTGTAGGTTCATCCATGATCAGAACCTCTGCCTTAAAGGATAATGCTCGTGCGATCTCGACCATTTGTTGTTGGGCGACACTCAAGGTTGAAACGAGTTGACGGGGATTTAGATTAGATCCCATAGAATTGAGTACTTTCTGTGCACGTTCATGGACATCGTCCCATTTGACCATTCCTAGTCGATTTCTTGGAAAAGGCGAACCCATTAAAATATTTTCACTGATTGTAAGATTAGGAGAGAGGTTTAACTCCTGGTGGATAACACTGATCCCTCTGTTCCTTGCATCAACAGGATCCTTCCATGCTATAGGTTGATCTTTAAAATAGATGGTCCCGCCATCTTGATCAGGAGTATGGATTCCTGCAAGGATTTTCATAAATGTTGATTTCCCAGCACCGTTTTCTCCCATTAATGCGTGTACTTCACCTGGATAAAGTTCAATCCTCACATTGTTTAATACCTTTACACCTGAGAATGTTTTACTTATCCCTTCCATATTCAGTACCGGCATATTTATCTTGTGGTGTTTTTTTATTAACATCTCTTTAATAGCCATAATTTCATCCCACCCCTTATTTAAAAAGGGTCTGACCCCACACAACAATACTCATATATAATCCTTTTCATAAATTTTTAAATTATATATTATGTTAGTGGGGTCTGACCCTTTGAATCTTACCAACCCTGATAAGAATCTAATGTATCTTGAGTTACAAGCTTAACAGGTACTTTAATAAGCTCTTCAACTTCTTCACCATTTTTCACTTTCATTCCAATTTCAACTGCCTTTTTCACCATTTCGCTTGGTGATTGAGCTGAAGTCGCCATAATAGAGCTTCCTTCTTTAGACATTGCTTCTGTCGCTTCAGGAGCACCATCTACACCTACAATAAAAAACTCATCCTTCCGTCCAGCTTGCTCTTGAGCAATTTCTACTCCGATTGCTTCAGGGTCATTGATCGCAAATACAGCGTCAATTGATCCAGACGGATTCGCTTGTAAAATACTTTCCATAACGGATAATGCTTTTTCACGGCTTCCTTCACCATTTTGCTTTGCAACTACTTTAATTCCAGACTCTTTAATCACATCCTCAAATCCTTGAATACGATCTGTAACGGCTGAAACTGGAGGTCCATCGATTATAACAATGTTTCCTTTTCCATTTAATTGTTCAACCACATATTCACCAGCAAGCTTACCTGCTTGGTAGTTATCCGAAGTGACTGTTGAATTAACACCGCCATCAGCATTCGTATCAACTGCAATTACTGGAATGCCAGCATCCTTTGCTTGTTGGACAGCTGCAGCAATCCCTTTCGAATCAACAGCATTTAATAAAATGACATCTACCTTTTTTGTAATAAAGGTTTCAATTTGAGAGGTTTGTTTTGCCAGATCATATTCAGCGCTTTCGACAAGAACCTCTGCACCTAATTCCTTCCCTGCTTCCTCGGCACCCTTTCCCATAGCAACGAAAAATGGATTTGCTAAAGTACCTACAGTTAATCCAATTGTTAACTTATCGTCACTGTTTTCCTGTCCAGTGCTATCACTTGAAGTTTCACTTGCACTGGTGCATGCAGTCATTAAAGCCATTACAAGGATTAAAACTAGTACAAATAAAGTTTTTACATTCTTTTTCATTGTGAGCCCCCCAGGAATTCATTTAATTAATAAAAATGATTTTCATAGCATGACAAATATTGAAAATTACAATTGTTAACGCTTACAAATATATTGCTGCATCACCTCCCTTAAGCGTTCTATAATGAGTCGTTTTCCTTAAAAATGTGCATGAATCATTTTGATTAATCTTGTTGATAGGAACTTCTATTTGTTAGCATCGACACCGTTCCTCTGAATAAAGATGTTGGAATGTCCTGCTCATATTTCCAATTTTTCATCTACCCGAGCCATAAACGGCGTCCCTCAGGAAGATTACTCCAAGAAACAGCTGCATAAAAATCGGCCCATAGGACTTTACTCGGGTCACAAATAAACTGATGAGAGTTGAGGCTAATAATGATAGATTCAACGCCTCAATTCGTTCCTTTCATATTTAGCAGCTGATTAAACCACATTTGACATATGTAATAAATCGTATAGGCAGTGAAACTTCCAATGAATAAAATGGTAACTGGATAAAAATAGAACAGAGCAATCCCTGCTCCAATAATGATCAATAATAGAACAGGTAAGACCAGGTTCAAAGCTAAAAAAGTTTATCAATTGAAACGTTTCCAATTAAAGCTAAAAAAATTTATCGGTTTCAATTGAAACGTTTCCAATTAAAGCTAAAAAAATTTATCAGTTTCAATTGAAACGTTTCCAATTAAAGCTAAAAAAATTTGACCTGTTAGGTCGTTTCTCCTTCTCTGTACATGACCGGGATTCGATAAATCTCATGTTCTAGCCTCTCTCCTTCAACCTTTCTTAAGAGAAGTTTCACAGACATTCTGGCCATCTCTTCGACCGGCTGTCGAATCGTTGATAGAATCGGGTGAAACAGCTTATTATTTTGAATTCCATCATAACCAATTACTTTTACATCCTCGGGAGTTCGTATTCCATATTGTTTAGCTTTATCAATATATTTGGCGGCTAGTAGATCAGTATTAGCAAATATGCCGGAAACATTAAGAAGTTCTTTTATTTTAAAGAAATTTCCGAAAAATTCATCATCATTATAAACAGCATCATTCTCCTCATAAATGATATATTCAATCCCTTGAGCATTTGCTTCTTCGATAAATCCCTTTTTCCGAAGTTCGACCTCACTGTAGGCAGAACTAGTGATTCCCAGATACGCCGCTTTTTTTGCTCCTGCCTTTACAAGTTCTTTTAAGGCAATGCGGCCGCCAGTATAGTTATCTGAAGTTACACATGTGATTTTTTTCCCAAAATGACGGTCAATGCTGATAATCGGAATATCGGTGTTCACGCTATCCTCGATGTCATTATAAGTAATTCCAATAATCCCTGCTACTTTATTCTGAGTGAGCATATCCAAATAATAAAGCTCTTTGTCAGGTCTTCCTCCACTATTGCAGAGCATCAATTTAAAACCTTCCCGATCAAGCTCATCTTCGATATAATAGGCCAGTTCCGAGAAAAACGGATGCCAAATACTAGGGAGTAATAACGCAACCATTGTTGATTTTTGCATTTTAAAGTTTCTTGCAACTTCATTAGGTGTGTAATTTAATTGTTTGATCGCAGCATTCACTTTCTCCCGTGTTTCGTTCCTTACATTCGGGTGATTGTTAATGACTCGTGAAACAGTGCCAACTCCAACTCCTGCCAGGTCTGCAACATCTTTTAAACTTGGCACTACAACTACCTCCAATATTAAAGCGATTTCATAAACTTATGATATCACTAGTTTGGAAACGTTTCAACGGTTTTTTAAATTAATATTAAAAAAATGGTTGAGAATATTCCTCCTCAACCATTTTCCCTATCAGATATGCTATTTTGAACCTTTTGCCGACCCTCTGCCGCATCACTAAGGGTAAAATTGTAAATACGACCTACATTTTTTTCCTCAACTCTATCTCCGTCTACAAGAACTTATTCACCTACACTCAATCGGTGTAATTGTTCCACAACAGGAATCCCCGTTCCGGAAACACCTACGAATCCAATCGAGAGACTAGAGAGTTTCTCCGTCGTCCCTTTACCGAAAGTCTGTGCAGTCCTCATCTTATATTCCGGAATTTCCTCGTTCATATCAGGACCGACAACGCTGACGGACGTAACTTCAGTGAAGTTTCCATCCCTATTAACCGCTCTTGCCATTATACGACCATCAGGGAGCATAATGGCAATGATTCCCGGAAAATCGGTATCCAACCAACCCGAAAGTCCCTTGAATAGATCTTCATCCGATTCGTCATCAAAGGATGAACAAACGGAAAATCCAGTTGGATAACTATAAATTTTTAAAATCACCATTTTTTTACGTTTCGCTTAACCAATCAAAGCCTGTAAAATTTCCGTTGACCAAGTCACCCGTCTGCCTCACGTACAGAACAAGCATGGTAAGGTACTACTTGTATTCGATTTAGACAATTAAATATTCTGACAACTAAAGGAGGAAAAACAACAATAATGAAAAAATTATTCACTAAGCGTCCAGAAACCATTGATTTTAGGACCTTTTGTTCTAGTGGTTCACCGGAATACGTTTCCGCCAAAAAGAAGCTAAATGAACTATTTAAGCAGCACCAACAAAATAGCATCAACAACCGCCGTACGATTACCGCTTATTCCCTCGCTATTAATCCACTAACTTTATTCGATATTCATTTTCTTTTAGCAGCTGGCTGTGTTGTTCTTGTGGCTGTTCTTTGATAAGAAATTAGCCGAGAACGGCGTTATAAGCCTTGCCGCTATATTATCTTGAACCTTGAAAATTGGCTTTCCTGCTGTCGCTTTCATCTCTATTCTTGTTCTCATTTCTAAATTTGGGATGTTCTTATAACTCACATAAATGTTGAGGTCAGTAAAAGAAAAAGGGGAAAAGGAGCAAGTAACTTCCCCTAGCCCTATAAAGTTAGGGTGTGAGTTACTTTTTTACGTATAGGGGGCCAGAGCAAAAAACGCGAATTTTGTATGTTAAGCAAAGTTAAAGACTTAAAAAAGCTGATTCCTCACCTTATTTTAAGGAATCAGCTTTTTATATTTATTAAACAGATTCGTATACCTCATTTTTTTCTTCTTTAGTCCTTTGCTGTCTTTTATAAACAAATTTAGATAAGCTGATACTACTTTCATATAAGAGTAATAAAGGTATAACCACCAGGATATCTGATAGAAAATCTGGAGGCGTAATCAAAATTGAAACGAAGATTAACAGAAAGTATGCATATTTCCTATTTTTTTGTAAACGGTATGGATTTATAATTCCTAAACTTGTTAAAAACATAATGACAACAGGAAGTTCAAACAGAAATCCAAAAGGCAAAGTCATGTGAAGCAAAAATTGGAAATATTTCTCCGTTGTAAAGAAAGTAGTAAACATATCATTAGATAGCGACATTAAAAAATTTAGTACAAGAGGAAATAGAATAAAGTAACCAAAACTAATTCCTAATATGAATAGAATAAATAGTCCTGGAATATAAGCGATGGTAACTCTGCGTTCTTTTGGTGTTAACGCTGGACGTACATACAACCAAGCTTGGTACGCAGCAACTGGTATAGTAGCTGTAATAGCAACAACGCTTGCAATCATTAAATAAACGAGTAAGATATCACTCGGTCCTAACAGAGCCAGCTTAAATGGCAAGTCTTTAACTAACACATGATAAATATCTTGGACATATATAAATGCTAGGACTAAAGACAGCAGAAAGGAAACTATAGTGATAATAATGCGTTTACGTAATTCCTCAAAGTGCTGAACTAAGCGCATGTTTTGATCTTCCAACCTAATCACTCCATGAAAAAGAAGATGTAAGACAGAACCTACATCTCCTATTATTATTTGGTTAGTCATTCTTTCTTATTAGATGTTTCTGAATTTGAGTCATCTGTTACAAGATCTCTGGTAGACTTTTTAAATTCCCTTAATGTTGAGCCAAATGCTCTTCCGATTTCCGGTAACTTAGAAGGTCCGAAAATAATAAGGGCGATGATTAAAATTAGTATTAATCCTGGTCCGCCAATATTTTGAAGCATAATTTTCCCTCCTAATTTTTAAATAATTTTTTTAGACGCTTATAATCATTTTTAGAATAGCTTCAGCAAAAAAAGTCGTTTAAATCAATATTCTTACCGAGTTTTTTAAATCCTTGATTAATTTTAATTACAGTTGAAAATCTCGGGCGAATCGTTGCCGTACCCCAAATAGAGTAATAGCAGAGCAATAAATTACCAAACGATTGTTGTATTCGAACTAGCTTTATCTACCTCTAACGATGACGCAGAATGTACAATACGTGTATCCACACATGAACCATTGACTACAACTTTTCGATTCGAAGAAATACCATAAATCTTGGTATTAGTCACCCAGTTTCCATTACCACCCATAATTAGGATACGAGTGTTATTTTCTGGTTGAGCAGAATTGATAGTTGACGCAGTGATATGATTATCATTTCCATTAACATGAATCAGTCCATAAAAACCATCACGCCCAATAGGGTCACTTTTCCAGTTACCTGCACCATCTCTGAGCGCTTGCACTTTCCCAGAAAACAAATTTCCATTTCCTTTAATAATAACAGCACCAGTGTAGTAGCTTTGGATATTATTTCCTGTAAACGTACAGTCATTGGCTCCTATAGCTTCTAAACATACATGTCCATCAGGATAGATGTTGTTACCTACAATATTTGCCCAGTTAGGATTTTCTAAAAATACACTTTTTCCTAACGGTTGTGTTCCAAAGTAGTTATTGGCTACTAATAATTGCTGAGAAGCACCGACCGAAAGAAGTCCATTACGAACTTCTGAAATCCAACAGCCTCTTACTGTGCATGCGTCAGCTCCATTTAATCGTAAACCTGTATCTACGTTGATAGTTGAAACACCAATAATACGAACTGCATCATTATCTTGGTCGATATTAACAGCAATTTGACCTTTATCTGTTCCACGACCTTGAATCAAAAAGCTTTCCAGTTGAATCGAAGATACTCGTGGTGCTCCAACGCGTCTTTCAGAAACGATAGCTGTTTGACAGTTATTACCTAATACAAGTTTACTTCCTCCACCTGGATGAGTTAGACCTGTTTGTTCTTCGGGGTCGATATTCGAACGTGTACCTGCATTAACGCCTCTGATTGTCACATAAGAGCGATTAATTTTAATTGGAGAATGAATCCACATTTCTCCTGCTGGTAATTCAATGACTCCTCCAGATGGAGGCATATTATTAATAAGATTATTAATAATTGGTGCGTTGTCAAAATTGGGGTTATTTAACTGTGCTCCATAATCTACTGGGTAATAGATCGTTTCGTTGGCAGCACTTACCTTTGTTGCCTTAAAAGGAAAACCGCTTAAAAATGTTAAGAAAAAAACAGATAATCCTACTACAATGTTCCGTCGTTCTTTTGAATATGACTTTTCAATAGATATATTTGTTTCCATATTATCTCCCCCCTAAGGGATTTACGTATTTTCAAAACTTTTATAAGAAATAGGCTATAAAATACTTGATAGAGGGCTTTTATAAGCAAAAAAATTGCCACCCCCTGCCACATGCATCCCTTGAAGGAAAAGTACCCGTAGTAAACCCAAAATTACAAGGGCTTCCTACTATGCCAGCACGTTGGACAATGCTTATAGAGTTAGCCCAACAATGGATGATCGAGCAACGGGTAGACTAACTATTTGTTTAGCAGACTCCTTGAACTAAATCAGCAATCGGCGTTAGCGAACTCTAGACAAACCGAACTTGCCAATGGTTTAAAATGGAAAACAAAGGGCTTATTTGACATGTCTTCTTTTTGTTCCCTTCGCCTTTGATATCCTTCTGTTAAACCATTGCGGAGTGATTGCGTGGGATCACCACCTAAATAGTGGATAAGTTCTTGATACTTATTTAGTTTTCATAGAACTTTTGACACTACCGGAATTTAATTAATAAGAACGATTTTCATAGCAAGACAAATATTGGAGATTGAAATTGTTAACGCTTACAAAACTGTTCCTGATCCCCCCCCTTAAGACGTTCTATTATGAGTCATTTTCCTTAAAGATGTGCGTGAATCATTTTGATTAATCTTGTTGATAGGAGGTTCTATTTGTTAGCGGTTTCAAAGATGTGGTAAGTAGAAATGGTGATTTTTCGTGATTGGATTGAAATTGTTAACGCTTACAAAACTGTTACTGATCACCCCCTTAAGACGTTCTATTATGAGTCATTTTCCTTAAAGATGTGCGTGAATCATTTTGATTAATCTTGTTGATAGGAACTTCTATTTGTTAGCGGTTTCAAAGATGTGGTAAGTAGAAATGGTGATTTTTCGTGGTTGAATACTCTGTTGAATTGATTAAATTTGGATGTTCTTGATTGACTTTGATTATATTATGCTTCTCGAAAACTGTCAATATATTGGAGGAATTGAGTAAATTATATTAAAAATGTTAAAGGTTAGTTGAAGAACCAAGTTATTCAAATGAAAAATTATAAAAAACATAGTTTAATACAATTCTAAATCCAATATTCTCTGCAACTGCAATAGAAGGCTTATTTACTTCCATACCCCATATATGTTTAAATAAAACAGCCCTGTTGTTAAACAGTGCTGTTTTATTTCGTTTATTAAGAACTAAACGCCTCATAACGAACTTCTTTTAATTGGGCTCCTTTTCCTGAAAGGACAATGCTTGTTCCTTTTTCTTTTTCATATGCCGTAAATGTTGCGACTTTTTCTCCCTTATTCACAAAGATTTCAACTGAATGAAGATCCACATAAAATTCTAGTGTGTTTTCTTTATTGTTAAAACAGTCACGTACGGTAATTGGTTCACTATCTCCATAATCAGAAGTAATCACAACAGAATTGGATGATGGATCCACACTCACGCGTGTTGCTGTTGTTTCTTCCTTGTTTAATTCAACAACAAACGATTCACTCTTAGATAATAGGGATAGGGATAAATATCCTGTTCTTCCGCTTTCAATGTGCAAGTCCTCATTTAATGAAACATGTTCATGAACAGCAACAGGTGTGAAATAATCGTCATGGCTAATATAAGCTTGTTGAATCAATGTGTTGTTTTTGATGTGTAACTTTCTTGGTAAACTCATCATGCCGTTATAGCCGTACTCTTTTGGTGGTGTTGCTTTTGTCCAACGATGCATCCATCCAATTAAAAGTCTCTCTCCGTTTTGACCGTCCGTTGTTTGTGGTGCGTAAAACGTTGCATAATCTAGCAAGCCCTTTGCCTCAGGAGTGAATGCTCCGTTTTCAAAATCCATGTGTCCAATCAAATAAGACGTCTTTTTCTTTACTTCTCCGTCAAATTCAGGGTCGCATGGCATTTCTGAGAAAATTAGCATATCTTTTCCGTCTAAGTGGAAGAGATCTGGACATTCTAGTAACGTATTTTCTTCAAATGGCATTTGAAAAATAGAAGAATGAAAGCTCCACTGAAGTAAATCTTTTGATTGGAACATGATGATTTCACCACGACGTTTCGCGTTTCTTACCGCTAATACACAGTAGTATACCCCGTTACGCTCTAACACTTTAGGGTCTCTGAAATCACAAATGAGATACCCTTCTGGCAATTCTTTTTCGCCAATCACGGGATTTAATTTGGATTTCTCGAAATGGATACCATCCTCTGACACTGCAACACACTGACGTTCAGCAATTTGTGATTCATCTTTATCAAACCCTAAGTTAGGATCAATATGACCTGTATAAATGAGATAGAGCTTCCCATCCTTTTCAATCGCACTTCCAGAAAAACATCCGTTTGCATCATACACTTTGTCATTGGCCATCGCTACGGGAAGGTACTCCCAATTGACAAAATCATTTGTTGTTGCATGACCCCAATGCATGTCATTCCATACAATGTCATACGGGTAATACTGATAAAAGAGCTGGTATTTCCCTTTGTAGAATGAAAAACCATTTGGGTCATTGATCCATCCGATTTCTGGTGAAAAGTGAAAAAGGGGTCGGTTATTTGTTTTATGTTTGTTTTCTTTGATATAGTCGTTTGCTTTTTGCAGTCGATTCATAGGGCACCTCTTTTATTTAATTCCACTTTGCATGGAACCTTCCACAATGTATTTTTGGAAAATGATATAAAGAATAACGATTGGAATCGTTACGATTGTTAGTGCTGCCATCATGTGACTTGTGAAAATGTTATACTTGTCTGCAAAAACCGCATTAAGGGCAACTTGAATTGGCATCAAATCTGCGTTTGATAACGCCATAACCGGCCATAGAAAATCGTTCCATGATGCTAAGAACGTTAAAATTCCAACTGTAATATACATATTTAAGCTTGACGGCATGACGATTCGGAAGAAACATCCGACTTCACTTAGTCCATCGATTTTCCCTGATTCAATCAATTCACCAGGGAAGGATAAGAAATGTTGTCTGAATAAGAAAATGTTCATCACATTGATGATAAATGGCAGCAAATAACCTGGAATCGTGTTGATTAATCCCATTTCATTTACCACTAAAAACAATGGAAGAATGGTCGCTTCAATTGGCACAATCATAAGAGCGATAATAAAAATTAAAATCCAATCTTTAAATGGAAATTTAAATCTTGCTAGAGCATAACCTGCCAATGAATTGATGGTTAATCCTACAACTACTGTAACGGATGCATAAATCAAACTATTTCCAACGTTTTTAAAGATGTTATAAAAACCTAATAACTCTACATAGGAATCAAACGAAAGATCAGAAAATTTTGGAACAAAGGCAAAGATTGTATCAATATCTTTGTAAATCACTTCATCGATTTTAAATGAAGAAAGAATCATCCAAATAAGAGGAAGCAAAAATTGTAATGCCACAAGAGACGCCAAGATATAAAACAAGGTTTTCTTTACAATTTTCATGCTGTTTTCTCCTCTCTAAATAGCTTTTTAATAATGATTGAGATAACGACTAAGAAAATCGTGAATACTAATGTAACAGCACTTGCATATCCAATGTTTCGGTGACGGAATCCATACTCATAAATGTATTGCAAAATGGTAATCGTTGAGTTATCCGGACCTCCACCTGTCATAACCATCGGTTGAACAATGAGTTTAAACGCCTGAATCGTGGTTGTAATCACTAAAAACATTAGAATGGGTTTTAATGTCGGAATGGTAATAAATAAAAACTTTTGGAACGCATTGGCTCCGTCAATGTCCGCTGCTTCATAAAGGCTTCCATCAATATTTTTAAGTCCTGCTAAAAAGATCATCATTTGATACCCACACCCTGACCATGCAGAGATCGCAATGATCGTATACATTGCTTGAGACGCACTTGAGAGGAAAGGCTGCTTTGAAATCCCAACATTTTCAAGGAGTTCATTAATTAATCCAGATGTTGGGTTTAACATGACCGTCCATAGGATTGAGATGACAACAAGAGATAAAACAGCTGGTGAAAAATAGGCGGTACGGAAGAACCCTACGCCTTTGATTTTTTTGTTGACAATGAGCGCAAGTCCAAGTGCCATCGATAGTTGCAGAGGAACAACAAACACCACAAACTTAATCGTGTTCATGAAACTTTGGATCAACACTTCATCTGTTATCATTCGCTTAAAGTTTTCAAGCCCAATAAATTCTTTGTCGTTTGGTTTTAATAAATAGTAATCCGTAAACCCGTACGTAATCGCTAGAATAATTGGTAAGACAATGAAGAGAATCGCAAGAATTAAAGCAGGTGTTAAAAATCCGAAAGCGGACACGATATCTCTTTTTTTATAATGTTCGCTTTGTCTGAAGTGTTCGGTTGTATTTCTCACTTTTACAAAACGTTTGATAAATTTCTTCATGGTTCACACCCCTTTTAAAAAAGTGTAAGAGGTGAGGTGACGTCATCACCTCACCTCTTACTTTTACAAACGATTATTTTTTGTACTTTTCAAATTCTATTTCAATTTTCTTCACTGCATCGTCTAAATATTGCTTGATCGTCGCTTCATCTGTCGTTTTGTTTTGAGCAATTTTTAGAATGACGTCTTTTGCAAAGGTTTCAGAAAGATAAGGATATCCAGGTGATACAGGACGAGATTTGTTTGTGTTTTCCGCTTGATACTTTAATACTGTCCATGCATCGTTGTGATATGGGTTGTCTGTATTTGTATCAATCGCGTCAACGGAATTGATTCTTGTTGGAATGGAACCGTTTTTAGCGAAATATTCTTTTGATGCTTCGTCGTTATTTAACCATTCCATGACTTCAACGATTTGCTTGATGCGCTCTTCGTCTTCTTCTTGTCCGTTACGAACAAATGCCCAAGAACCTGATGGTGTGTATAATCCGTCGAAGTCTTCACTCATTTTTGGATAACGAACGGTTTTGAATTTTAAATCAGGATAATTATTGATAAGTTCATTTACATACCAGAATCCACTAACAGATAGTGCTGATTTTCCTGTATGGAATGTTTTTTCGGATTCTGTCGCACTAGCAAGTACTGGTTCAGCAAATAATTGCGCATACTTTGTTAATGCTTCTACACTTTTGTCGCTGTTTAATACGCCATCAACTGTTACACCATCTTCAGCGACGATGTTTGCATCATTTCCCCAAAGAAGTGGTGTGAAGTAGTATGTTCCTAATTCATAGGCACCTGCAGTAATGTCTGTTAGTAATAAACTTACAGGTACTTCATAATTTGCAAACGCTGGATCATCCGACGTTTTTGCAAACTCGTCCACTTTTCTTGATAACTCAATAAATTGATCCCATGTCCAGTCTTGATCAAGTGAAGGAACTAATGCTTTTACATCTTCAGGTAATGCATTGATCATGTCTTCGTTATACATGATGGCTACGCCTGAGTCTGAATAACCCATTCCGTAGAATTTCCCGTCCACTGTTCCTTGGTCGATGATCGCTTGCGTGAATCCATCTTTAAATCCTTCGCTCATGTATTCATCTAGTTCACCAAGTAATCCTGAATCAACGTAAGCCCCAATATCAGGTCCGTCTAATGTGAAAATATCAGGCATTTCATTTGCTGTAATTGCTGCATTCAGCTTATCTATGTAGCCTGAACCAGCTCCTGCACGTGTGATGTTTTGTATTTCGACTTTTGGTCCGTCTGGATGAGCCTCATTGTAGCTCTTTACTCGGTCAGCAAACATCTTTCCTTCTGGATGATCTGCTGCGGCTTGTGTCCAAACAGTGATTTTTTCTTTGTCGCTAGCCTGTTTTGAATTACATCCTACTAATGAGATAGCAAAGACTAATGCTGAAACTAACAAAATTAACTTTTTCATACTGCCTTTTAACCCCCTAGATTAGAATATTCCGTGAAAACGTATTCACGCTTTCTTATTTCATGTTATAACATCAAAAAATGTGTGTCAACATTTTTTTACAAACGCTTTCATTAATCCGAAATATATATTATACTAAAAAAAGTAATTCCTTTAATTAAAAATATTCATATATAAAGAATACGTTTTCTCAGCGCTTGAAAGGAGCCATGTATGAGTAAACTTACGATGAAAGAAATTGCGAAACTTGCAAATGTTTCACAAGCCACTGTATCACGAGTGATCAATGGTAATAAAAGCGTCAATGAAGAGGCTGCAAAACGAGTGCTCAAAGTCATTGAAGAAGTAGGGTTTATCCCAAATAATGCTGCCCAAACATTAAAAAGAAGCCACTCAAATATTATCGGTGTCTGTGTGACCGAGACCTTTAACCCATATTTTGTTGAATTGATTGATACACTAGAACTTGAAGCGCGTAAACGTGGATACAATATTCTATTGCACAACTCAAAACACAATCCGATTACCGAATGGGAAAGCATCCAAAATTTCATCGCCCGACAAGTAGACGGAATTATCCTTGTCCCAAATGGTGAGTATAATATCCAACGATTGAACAAACTTGCTATCCCAACTGTAATCATAACGAAAAATCGAGAATCTCTAGATAGTATCGGTCTTGATCACATGCAAGCTGGAAAGATTGCTGGCGAGAATTTTATCTATGCAGGTCATAAAAAATTTGGGTATATCGGGACGGTTCCTGATGAGAAGTATTTGGGCTATAAAAGTGTCTTGTATGAAAACGGTTTTGAGTTAAACAGTTTAATCAATGTTAAACAGACCTCGACAAATAATTTTTTGATACAACAAGACATAGAAGCATATTTTAATCAGGCTGACCGCCTCGATTTCACATGTGTCTTCGCTGCAAACGATATCATGGCGCTTGAATTCTTGAAAGCTGCTCAAAAAAGGGGAATCCGTATCCCTGAAGATATCAGTTTGATTGGCTTCGATGATACGTATCTTGCTAAAATCATGGGGATTTCCAGTATCCATCAACCAATCGAAGAAATGGTCAAAACTACCATTGAGATTCTTCTCAATCGAATTGAAAACGAAGTCTCATCAGAAAAGATTAATATACAATTAGCTCCCACATTAATTGAAAGAAAAAGCTCTAATTTTAAAAGATAGCAATATCACTTTGGCTGTAAAAAAGGGAGTCATAATGTATATTAAGATTTCATTAAATATCAAAAGCATTTTTAAAAGGCAACTCCCTATTATTGGGTTAGTTGCCTTCTTCTAACATCATTAAGTAATCCTAGTGTTAATTCGATGCGATACTTTCTCTACATTGGCAATACAGCAATGCTCCGCTTAATTATTGTTGATCACCACGACCCATTCAATACATTAATACATGCTTTCGTTATCCTCATTTTAATTTTGAGCTACTATATTATTAACAATACACCTGCCAGGAAATCCCTCAATAATAAATAATTGGTTAGAATTCGATGATGCTATGCTCGTTATCAATACGAATACGTTGTTAACATGTCTTCAATGTAAAATTTTTTATGGATTAAAGATTCTTTTTACCCCTAAGTATAGATAATCGCGTATTTACAACGTTTAGGGTATTACAGTATAAAAAATCCCAATTTCATTAAATCCTGAGCTCTGGCTACATGTTTGAATTTTGCAATATCTACTCTGATAATAAGTGTTTTAGGAGTAATTTGAGCGATTTTCTTATTTTGGTTATAATTCATGATAGGCCTCCTAGTCATGATAGATTTGTCCTTTTCGCTGGCCAGCTTTGGGACATTTTAATCATACCAAGAGGTCTTTTTGATACTCAAATCTCATTTTCATTCATTACAGGAATGCTTGCCCGATTGTTCAGTAACCTTGAGACCAACCTGATTGGTAGTCATAATTGATTATACTTTCTAAAATTTTTTATCCACACGATTAGCAACTCACTTTATTAATATAAAACACAAAAAAGCCAATACTCTGATTGCTCAAAGCATTGACTTTACAAGTTTTTCGAAATTATTAGATACCAGTGGTCGGGGTCGAACCGACACTCCTCACGGAACACGATTTTGAGTCGTGCGCGTCTGCCAATTCCGCCACACTGGCAAATCAAAAATCATTTAAATGGTGCCGAGGACCGGAATCGAACCGGTACGGTAGTCACCTACCGCAGGATTTTAAGTCCTGTGCGTCTGCCAGTTCCGCCACCCCGGCAAGGGTGTAAATAAAAATGGAGGCGGCAACCGGATTTGAACCGGTGATAAAGGTTTTGCAGACCTCTGCCTTACCACTTGGCTATGCCGCCTTCATAAAACTGGAGCGGAAGACGGGATTCGAACCCGCGACCCCCACCTTGGCAAGGTGATGTTCTACCACTGAACTACTTCCGCGACTTGCTTATATAATTTGTATACTCTAGCCTATGCAAGAGTTTCAAAAATGTGTAATAAAAATGGCTGGGCTAGCTGGATTCGAACCAACGAATGACGGAGTCAAAGTCCGTTGCCTTACCACTTGGCTATAGCCCATTGAATTAGTTGTTTAAATGGGGCGACTGATGGGAATCGAACCCACGAATGTCGGAACCACAATCCGATGCGTTAACCACTTCGCCACAATCGCCACTATATAATTGGCAGGGGCAGTAGGAATCGAACCCACACCAAAGGTTTTGGAGACCTCTATTCTACCGTTAAACTATGCCCCTATAAATGGTGGAGGGGGGCAGATTCGAACTGCCGAACCCTAAGGAGCGGATTTACAGTCCGCCGCGTTTAGCCACTTCGCTACCCCTCCATATATGTGAAACAGTGCCGGCGAGAGGACTTGAACCCCCAACCTACTGATTACAAGTCAGTTGCTCTACCAATTGAGCTACACCGGCATGCTTTTTTGACTTTAGGACTGTTATACACTAAAGGTGGCTCAGGACGGAATCGAACCGCCGACACATGGATTTTCAGTCCATTGCTCTACCGACTGAGCTACTGAGCCAAATTGTTTTCGGCTTCCGCTAAGCTTCAAATCTCTTCGTCAACTCCTACACTCACATCCTCACGTATTTACATACGCTCCGGTGTTCGCTTAGTCGTTTCCTCGACCTTTTCGCTTATCGAAACCCTTTTACTTGAGATAAGTGTTTTATTAAAATAATGGCGGTCCGGACGGGACTCGAACCCGCGACCTCCTGCGTGACAGGCAGGCATTCTAACCAACTGAACTACCGGACCATTGGTTGCGGGGACAGGATTTGAACCTGCGACCTTCGGGTTATGAGCCCGACGAGCTACCGGACTGCTCCACCCCGCGACAATAGTAATACATATAAACTTTATGGTGGAGGATGACGGGATCGAACCGCCGACCCTCTGCTTGTAAGGCAGATGCTCTCCCAGCTGAGCTAATCCTCCATATGAAAGGTGTAAATGGTGACCCGTACGGGATTCGAACCCGTGTTACCGCCGTGAAAGGGCGGTGTCTTAACCGCTTGACCAACGGGCCAATGTATATATAAATAGTGGCGGAGAGCAAGGGATTTGAACCCTTGAGACAGCTTTCACCGCCTACACGATTTCCAATCGTGCTCCTTCGGCCACTCGGACAGCTCTCCAAAATGGCTCCGCAGGTAGGACTCGAACCTACGACCGATCGGTTAACAGCCGATAGCTCTACCACTGAGCTACTGCGGAATAATTATAAATTTCAAAGCCTGGCGACGTCCTACTCTCACAAGGGGAAACCCCTAACTACCATCGGCGCTGAAGAGCTTAACTTCCGTGTTCGGCATGGGAACGGGTGTGACCTCTTCGCCATCGCCACCAGACATTTGTGACAAATATTATTATACTATTTGAGAAGAATATTTCAAGTGTTTTTTTACTTTTATATTCCTTCAAAACTAGATAACGATTCACAATTCAATTCACTTATGTTTAACGCATATATATTAGGTTAAGTCCTCGATCGATTAGTATCAGTCAGCTCCACACGTCACCGCGCTTCCACCTCTGACCTATCAACCTGATCATCTTTCAGGGATCTTACTAGCTTGCGCTATGGGAAATCTCATCTTGAGGGGGGCTTCATGCTTAGATGCTTTCAGCACTTATCCCTTCCGCACATAGCTACCCAGCTATGCCTTTGGCAAGACAACTGGTACACCAGCGGTGCGTCCATCCCGGTCCTCTCGTACTAAGGACAGCTCCTCTCAAATTTCCTACGCCCACGACGGATAGGGACCGAACTGTCTCACGACGTTCTGAACCCAGCTCGCGTACCGCTTTAATGGGCGAACAGCCCAACCCTTGGGACCGACTACAGCCCCAGGATGCGATGAGCCGACATCGAGGTGCCAAACC